>JAZQDJ010000062.1:0-18756 GCA_045546735.1 Lachnospiraceae bacterium
CGCGTTAACAGTAGGTGTTGTTACAAAACCTTTCCGTTTTGAAGCAAAGACACGTATGAGCAATGCTCTTATCGGATTAGACAAGCTGAAAGATTTTGTGGATACACTTATCGTAATCCCGAATGATAAATTATTAGAGATTATCGACCGCAGAACAACGATTCCGGATGCTCTTAAAAAAGCAGACGAAGTTCTTCAGCAGTCCGTGCAGGGTGTAACAGACCTTATCAATACTCCTGCAGATATTAATCTTGACTTTGCCGATGTTCAGACAGTTATGAAGGACAAAGGTATTGCGCATGTAGGTATCGGTACGGGAACAGGCGATGATAAAGCAATGGAAGCCGTAAAAGCTGCTGTTTCTTCACCGCTTCTTGAGACTACCATTTCCGGCGCGACAGATATTATCTTAAATATTACAGGTGACATTTCTCTTATCGAGGCACAGGAAGCTGCAGATTACGTTATGGATCTTGTAGGTGAAGATGTAAATATTATCTTCGGTGCAAAATATGATGAGAAGTTAAATGATCTTTGTATGATTACAGTCATTGCAACAGGTATTGATGCAAAGACACCGGCTCTCGGAAGAGCAACAGCAGTAAAGAGCCGTGCAGCAGTTCAGCCGGCAGTGGCAGCACCTAAAACATTAAAACCGGCAGTGACAAAAGATACTGCACAGATTCTCGGAGTAAACAGTGCTATGGTAGGAACGGGAGCTATTCCTTCTTCTGCTGTTAAGCCTGCAATTACAAACACACCGAAACCGGAACCGATTAAGAGTCATGTGGAAGCTACTTCCCTTAAGATTCCGGATTTCTTACAGAGAAACAAATAATCAAATATTGTCGATGGATTATTGCGAGAAGCACCGTGATTTTGACAAAAAAATCACGGTGTTTTTTTTATACTCATTTTCAGGAGGTGGTGATCCTGGAAATTTATCTGGATGTCATGTTTCTCGAAAATTTTCTGATTGATTACATACTCCTTTTGCTTACAGGTAAAATTCTGCAAAAACAAAAGAAGATACCGGGTATTATTTTGGCAGCTGCAATCGGAGGCATTTATACCGTATTTTGCCGTTGGCTTATGCTTGCAGTGATAAACCGGCATTTTATGATGTTTCAGGCAGGCATACAGATTGTAAATCTTTTGCTGGCATATGTGATGGTCAGGTGTTCCTATGAGAATACATATGGGAAAAACGCCCTTTTGTGTATAGGGACAATGCTGCTTTTGGCATTTGTAACGGAAGGTGTTTTGGAATGGATAGAACAGTCCTTTCGGACAGGAATACTTACAGCTTTCGGAACACTTTGGTTTGGGTATCTTTTTTTAAAAAGGTGGATAGGCGGAATACGAGAGAGAATGTATTATCGCAAGTGCAATCTTCCGGTAATTTTGCGAATGGAAGAGAGGCAGATTAATTGCCGTGGTTTGATGGACAGCGGAAATTCGCTCTACGAGCCGATTACGCGTCGCCCGGTAGTTATTGTAGAAAAGGAGTTACTATTGCAGAACGGGATTGAGGAACCGGAGATTTATTTTGCAATTCCTTATCATGCAATCGGAACAAAAAATGGAATTCTGAAAGGAGTGCTGGCAGATGAACTGGAAATACCCGCGCAGCAGGGTAAGCGGTCATGGCAAAAGGTCATGCTCGGTATTTACGAGGGGAAAATCAGCAGTAAAGATGAATATCAGGTTATTTTACACCCGAAATTATAAAAACAACGAGGAGGAAGAAATGATTCTAAAAGTAGTTATGCCGGGCAAGGCACAGTTTCGATTATCACAAAAAGAACCGGGTTTTTTATTTGCAAAACAAGGTGACATTCATTATATAGGAGGGACGGACGTACTTCCGCCGCCGCTTACAAGTGAGAGGGAAAATGAATGCATCAACCGATTGACAGGTGAAGGCGCGCAGGAGGCCAGAGCGGAGCTGATTGAACATAATTTACGCCTGGTTGTGTACATTGCAAAGAAATTTGATAATACGGGAATCGGAGTGGAGGATTTAATTTCGATAGGAACCATCGGATTGATTAAGGCGATTAATACATATAATCCGGAGAAAAATATAAAACTTGCGACGTATGCTTCGCGTTGTATAGAGAATGAGATTTTGATGTATTTACGGAGGAACAGTAAACTGCGAATGGAGGTGTCTATTGACGAACCTTTGAATGTGGACTGGGACGGAAATGAACTTTTGCTTTCAGACATTCTCGGTACGGATGAGGATATTATTTACCGGGATATGGAAAATGAGGCAGAACAAAAAATGCTCCGCCGTGCAATCAGTAAATTGTCGGAAAGAGAGAGACTGATTATAAACTTGCGTTTCGGACTGAATAATAAAGAGGAAGAGGCGATGACACAGAAGGAAGTGGCTGACCTTTTGGGAATTTCCCAGTCTTATATTTCAAGACTGGAAAAGAAAATTATGAAGAGGCTGAAAAGAGAACTTGTGTAAGTAAAATGGATTTACGTTCCGGCTCTTGTGTGCTAAACTAACAAGAAAAAAGGATGTAAATCATTATGGATATGAAACAGATATATGCAAAGTTAAGAGATTTCTTTGCTGCAGGAAAAACGTCGGAGGCAGAGGATTTTCTCATAGAAATGATGAAGCAGGCCCAGCAGATTCCAGATTATAACAGTCTGATTATGCTGCTTAATGAGATGATCGGGCTTTGCCGTGAAAGCGGTCAAAGCGAGAAGGCGCTTGCGTACGGAGGTCAGGTTCTGGAACTGATGCAGCAGCTTGGAATGCAGGACAGTGAAGCTTATGCGACGACGCTTCTTAATGTTGCAACCGCTTGCAGGGCGGCAGGAAAACATGTGGAGGCTTATCAGTTTTACATGGAGGTATTTCCGCTTTATGAGAAATGGCTTGAGCCGGGAGATTGGCATTTTGCAAGTCTCTACAATAATATGAGTCTTCTTTTTCAGGAAACAGGAGAGTATGAGCGCGCAGCGGAATGTCAGGGAAAAGCACTTGCGGTGCTTGATGCATTGGAAGGCCGCAGGTTTGAAGGTGCGGTTACACATGCAAATTTAGCAACAACTTTATGCAAAATTGCAGAGCAGGGCGAGTCTGCGGATATTGCCATGCAGGCGGCGGAGGAAGCGATGACTGCAATCCGTATCTTTGAAAGTCTGGGTGTGACGGATGTGCACTCGGCTGCTGCGTGGGCAGGCTACGGAGATGCGATGATGCTATTGGAGAAGTATGAAACTGCAGCGGAATATTATAAAGAGGCACTTGTAAGAATAGAGAAACTGGTCGGACGTACGGAAAGCTATGAACGTGTGGCGGAAAAATTAGAGTATGCGAAACAATTTACGCGCCTTAACGGACTTGCGATTTCAAAAGCTTACTTTGAGCAGGTTGGTAAACCGATGCTGACTTCTGAATTTGCACAGTATTTTGACCGTATGGCAATCGGTCTTTGCGGAGAAGGCAGTGAGTGCCTCGGTTTTGACGATTCACTCAGCGCAGATCATGATTTCGGACCGGGATTTATTATTTGGCTGTCCGAGGAGGATTATGCAAAGATAGGGGTGCGTTTGCAAAAGGCCTACGAGGGACTTGCGCAGGAATGGAACGGATACAGACGGACGGAGTCGGCGCAGGGAAAAGGACGTATGGGAGTTTGCACATATGCGCAGTATTTCAGAAGAATTTTGGGGATTGATCATTTGCCGCAGACAGAGGCAGAGTGGCTTTATACAGAAGAGTATGCGCTGCGTGCGGCGATAAGCGGTGAGATTTTTCATGACCCGGAAGGGACATTTTCAAAGATGCTCGCCAAGCTGAAAGAGCATTATCCGGAAGAAATATGTAAGAGTAAAAAAATGCAGGAGTATGCACTTTTTGAACAATACGGACCGTACAATTATCCGCGTATGGTAAAGCGCGGTGACATGGCGGCTGCGAATCTTTTGCTTGCACAGGCAATGGAGCATGCAGCAAAAGTATTGTATTTGACGCGCAGAGTTTATGCACCGCATACAAAATGGCTTTTGCGTGGATTGGACGAACTGAAAGGATGTGGGCAGGCAAGTGCTGTAATCCGTGAGATATTGGAGAATCTCGGTACCGGTAAGGAAACCGTTTATGCCAATATGGAGCGTTTGCAGATGCTGACACAGATAATAGGAGAAGAGATGAAAGAGCAGCTTGTAGATGAAATTGTAAAGATGGAATGGAATGCGTTTGACCATGTAAAAAACGAGGGTGGAAGAGCGAGATGTCAGGATGACTGGCTTACGTTTGAAATTATGAGAAAAAGTCAGTATCTGACATGGACAACGGAGATGCTGATGCAGTACCGCGATGATTTTTCGGCAAATACCGCAAAGGGATGGAACCCGATTACGGAAAAATATGCCCGTATGATGGAGAGCACAGCACCGGAAGAATATGAGAAACTGCGTGAGAACCTTCCGGAAATTCCGGCGCAGAAGAAGGAAATTATGGAAGGGATTATTGCGATTCAGGTTGCATGGATGGAGGAGTTTGCAAAGACGTACCCGAAGGTGGCCGGAAATGCACGTTCCATTCATACGTATGAGGATACAGCATATAATACTTCTTGCGAAACTTATCTTCGCGGAGAGATGGGAACTTATTCCGATACGATGCTTTTGCTTTACGGAGCATTTGTAGCCGGACTTGCAAAAGAAGGAAAGAATCTTGCGTATCTTACAATGGAACATACGGTGCATATGTATGGATATGAGAATATCGAAATAGCAGAACAGAAAATGTGGTAGAAATGAAAGCGGGGGGCGCAAAATTCTTTTTTATCCCTGAGTCTTTCAATGTTTCAAAATACCCATCCCGCGAATTCGTCTAGATTTTGTCAGTTGTTATGTATATATATGTAAAATTTATGACGATTTTCGACTAGAAGATGATAAAAAGATAGATATATCTGTATAATTCATGCAAAAACCATCTTTTTGTTTACATAACTTCTCGAAAAAATGGCTTTCAACCGTTTAAAAGCATATATATTATAAAGAAGTCGAATATATAGACGAAAATCTGTAAAGAAATTACATATATATTCTCTGCTTTTAATCACTTATATATGTTTCCGGAGCATGACACCCAATTTTCCGCTTCCGAAATTATTTACAACGCAAAATTAATCAGAAAAAGCTGTTGCTTCACAGATGATAATTCATCTATTTTGCAACAGCTTCAAATTTATGTGTTTATTTCAGTTCCTGTTTTATGATGTCTGTCCAGATGGAATAGCCTTCGCCGGTCGGATGCACTCCGTCTACCGTGTAGGTAAAGTTGTTTTCTTCATCGGCAACTGCAGAATAAATATCCAGATAAGTCAGTCCTTTGCGCTCGGCAAGAGCCTTAATGGAGCTGTTCAGATTTTGCACCCGGGCATTGTCAATTCCGGTAGAAGTATGTACCGGAAGAACGCTCTGTACATAAATCTTGCAGTCCGGAAGTTGTATGGCAAGTTCGTCTAAGATTTTCTCATAATAATGGAGTGTTGTTTCAGACGGGATTTTCTGGCGGACATCGTTAATGCCGATCATAAGAAAAATCTTTTCCGGAGTCTGGGAAACAATCGTATCCAGACGGTTGTATACGCCCTCTGTCACATCGGAGTCAATACCGCGGTTTGCGACGGTATAGTCTGTAAAATACTCATCCCACTCAAAGCGGGCAGTGATGGAATCGCCGACAAAGACGATGTCCGTATCCTGTACCGGTAACATGTCAAATTGCGTGCTGCGCTGTACATAGGAAGCATTGTTCTCGTAATTGTAGCTTCCTTCGGACTGTGACATTGCCTGACGGATCATACCAAAATAGTTGCCCCGCATCAGAAGGAGAAGTGTCAGACTTCCGAACAAAAGACATCCTGTCAGAAGAATGTAAAATCCGATACGGTAAAATCGTTCTGATTTCTTTTTCATATAAATCGTTCCTTTTATGAATCAAGTTTAATTCCGTTAATGTCAATGTCATCGCCGTCCTCGACAGGGATGATGAGACATTTTTGACCGTCAATCATCTGGGCTTTGACAAGAGAAGCACGCTCAGGTTTCATGCGGACAAAAACGTCACAAAGCTTAGGTGTGTCATCATCTTCAGCGGCGATGATTTCACCTGTGTCAGGATCCACATAATTTGTTTTGCCGTTTTCATCCTGAACCTGCGCAAGCGTTTCTTTCAGGGAAGCCACTTCGCTGATCAGTTCTCTTTCTTTCTTTTTCTGTTCGTTTTTGGCAAGGGCTTTTGTGTCAAGAACAGCGTCTGCTGTCGGAAGCTCTTCGGCAAATTCTTCTTCGAATGCTTTTTCCAGTTTCGGAGAAAGTGTTTCGGAAAATTCGCATTCTTCCAAAATTGTTTTAAAGGTGTCTGCAGTTAAAGTAAGCGGTTCTGCATCCGGGTTTTCAGGCTGCTCGCGGTCAAGCAGGTCGCTGATTGATTCCTGAAGCGTTATAAATACGTCATCGGCAAGGATTTCGTCGTCCGGAACTTCGGAAACCGCTTTTTTGACGATGTCCTGGAAGGATTTTTTCTGCTGCATGGCTGTGCGTTTAGAACCGCAGCCGAGTCCTTCTTCCATAAAGGATTTGTGAGGCTCTTTTGCATTTTTAGTATAGTAGAGCAGTGCGTGAATATCACTGCTTCTCTGCGTAAAAGCAGGGAAGAGGAATCCGTTTTCCGGAGGGGAAACAATCCAGTCGCGGAGACGTACACCGATTTTGTTCTGTTCTTCAAGATAGCCGAGTCCCGGTTTGGAAAGCGTTACCGGGCAGATGGCACACAGTATGTATTCGTAAACTTCTTCTGATTCATCGAGTTTGATATTGTCTTCGTTTTTTACCGGGACATCATATGCGTCGTGGAAGAGAAGAATCAAATAGTTGCCGACATAATCATAGGTTTCGATGATAAGGTCATAGAAGCGGTCAAGAAGAGCGTCTTCTTTGAGTGCACTTGTCTTTATACCCATGAAAAACTGTTGTTTGCCGCCGGCTTCTTCCTCTTTGCGCGGGAAATCAAGCTCTAAAAGGTTGTTTCCGAGTGTTCCGGAAAGCGTTTTTTTGGCGATTTCCAAATATTTATAATATTCTTCAGCCGGAAGATTTAAAAATACTTCATTCAGCGTAACGACCTTTTCTTTCTGTGAATTTACATAGCATCCGGTCATGCGCGTGAACGTGCATTGTTCCTTTTTCAGTCTTTTTTTCAGTTCCATTAAATCTTTGCGTTGCATGTTGTCACTCCGTTTCTTTTTTCTACTAAACAGTATAAATTTCTGCGTGAGAGATTGCAAGGGAAAACTTGTCCTTGCCGAACTTCTTTGTTATACTAACAGACAGAGATTTTATGCGGAGGAATACAGTTATGATGGCAGAAAGCAAAATGAACGATTTTATAAAGGTGTTATCTTCGAGTGAACCTGTACCGGGCGGCGGCGGAGCAAGCGGCTATGCTGCAGCAATCGGAATGGCGCTCGGAAATATGGTTGCAAACCTTACGACAGGAAAGAAAAAATATGCGCAGTATCAGGCGGAAATCGATGAGATTCTTGTCAAAGGGGACAGGATTGCACAGGAACTGATGGGATTTATGGATAAAGATGCCGAGGCGTTTGAGCCGCTTGCGAAAGCATACGGACTCCCGAAAAATACGGAGGAGGAAATAGCCGAGCGCACGCGTATTATGGAACAGGCCTTAAAAGAGGCGAGCGAGGCACCACTTGCTTTGATGGAAAAAATCATGGAGGCTCTTTTGGTGATTGAGCGTCTTTCGGAAATCGGAAGTAAGATTGCCATCAGCGATGCGGGCGTGGGTGCGCAGATGTGCAAGGCAGCATTAAACGGCGCATCACTTAACGTGTTTATCAATACGAAACTGATGAAAAACAGAGAACTTGCAGAGCAGATGAATGCCCGTGCGGATGAACTGTTAGCACAAGGTAACAAGGTGGCGGATGAAGCTTATGACAGAGTTGTGAAAGCAATCCGCGGCTAGGACATAGGAGGAACGGATATGGAATGTTTAAAAGGACTTCCGGTAGCAAAAGCTGTAAATGAGCAGATTGCAGAGGAAATGAAAAATTTTGAGGGGAGATTGCCGCATCTTGCAATTGTACGTGTGGGTGAAAAACCGGATGATATTGCATATGAGCGCGGTGCGGTAAAGAAGATGGAAAAAGTGGGATTTGATTGCACGCAGTACACATTCCCTGCGGATATTACAAATGAAGAATTCCGCAAGGAGTTCGATAAAATCAATGAGGATGATGCAATCGACGGTATTTTGCTTCTCCGTCCGCTTCCGAAGCACATTGATGAGAAAGCAATTGAGCAGTGTATTGATCCGGCAAAGGATCTTGATGGTATTTCACCCGCAAACCTTGCAAAAGTATATGCAGGTGATGCGAGCGGATTTGCACCGTGTACGGCGGAGGCAGTAATTGAGATGCTTGATTTTGCAGGGATTGATATGACAGGAAAGCGTGTGACGGTAGTAGGCAGAAGTCTTGTCATCGGAAAACCGGTTACGATGCTTTTGATGAAACGTAATGCGACTGTGACAGTGTGTCATACAAGAACTGTAGATATGCCTTCTGTGTGTAAAAATGCAGAGATTCTTGTGGCTGCAGCAGGTGTGGCAAAGATGATTACGGCGGATTATGTCGGAAAAGATGCGATTGTAATTGATGTCGGTATCAATGTGGATGCAGAAGGTAATCTTTGCGGTGACGTAGATTATGATGCAATGGAAGGTCTTGCAAGCATTGCAACTCCGGTACCGGGCGGTGTCGGTTCTGTTACAACGTCTGTTTTGGCAAAACATTTGCTTCGGGCAGCAAAAAGCAGAAGATAGGATTTTTTATGGAAAAGAAGAATTTCAAACTGACAATCGGTTATGACGGAACACGCTACTTTGGCTGGGAGCATAAAGAAGGGCGCGATACGGTGCAGGGACGTCTTATGCAGGTGCTTGGACATTTGTCAGATGAGCCGGTGCATGTTATCGGCGGCGGAAGAACGGACGCAGGGGTTCATGCGCACGCAATGGTGGCAAATGTACATCTGAAGACGGATATGAAGGCAGAGGAACTGAAAAATTACATGAATCATTATCTTCCGGATGATATTGTTATATTTCATACGCAGGAGGTTCCGGAACGTTTTCATGCCAGATACAATGCGACAGGAAAAACGTATTGCTACACGCTTTATAATGGGGCGGACAAGCCGTTGTTTGACCGGAAATATGTTTGGAAAATAGAACAGCCTCTTGAGATTGAAAAGATGCAGGAGGCAGCGGAAATTTTGAAAGGAACCCATGATTTTGCCGGTTTCTGTAAAAATCCGCAAAAAAAGAAGTCTACCATCCGTACGGTAGACAGGATAGAAATTGAAAGACAAGGAGACTATGTGAAACTGTATTTTCACGGGGATGGTTTTTTGCATCACATGGTCCGCATTATGACAGGAACACTTGTAGCTGTAGGTTGCAAAGAGATGGAGCCTGAGCAGGTGGCATGTGCATTGCGTGAGAAAAACAGGGAACTTGCGGGAGTGACAGCTCCTGCGCAGGGATTATGCCTTGTGCAGATGGATTATCCGGCTAAATAGCTTCGCATAGTCCGTAAGGCGTTCTTTTCCAGGCGGGAAACCTGCGCTTGGGATATGCCGATCATATCGGCAACTTCCATCTGTGTTTTTCCTTCGAAAAAGCGAAGTGAAATAATTTCGTGTTCGCGCATATTAAGGCGTTTCATCGCTTCAGATAAAGAGAGAGATTCTACCCAGTTCTCCTCTTTATTTTTTTTGTCACTGATTTGGTCCATCACATAAAGAGTGTCGCCGCCTTCTGTGTAGACGGGCTCACTCAGACTCATCGGATTTTGCATGGCATCAAGTGCGTAGGCGATATCTTCTTTTGAAATACCGATTTCAACAGAAAGTTCTTCAATCGTCGGCTCTTTTTGGTTTATGCGTGTCATCTGTTCACGGGCGCATATGGCTTTGTAAGCAATGTCTTTTAAAGAACGGGAAACGCGGAGCGTGCTGTTGTCGCGCAGATAGCGGCGGATTTCACCGATGATCATAGGGACTGCATAAGTGGAAAACTTGACACCGAGATTACAGTCGAAATTGTCGATGGCTTTGATGAGCCCGATGCATCCGATTTGGAACAGGTCATCGACATTTTCGGTTGTATTGGAAAAACGGCGGATTACGCTCAGAACAAGTCGCAGATTGCCTTCGATGTAAAGAATCCGTGCTTCTTCGTCACCGTCTTTAATCCTTTCAAAGAGTGCTGTTTGCTGTGAGGCAGACAGAAGCGGAAGTTTAGAAGTATTTACTCCGCATATTTCTACTTTTCCCTGTGCCATACCGACGTCCTCCTGTTATTTGTTTTTTGCTATAAAAAGGATGTGCAGAAAAATTATTTTTTATGCAGAACAAAACAGAAAGATTAAAGTAGTAAAAAAAGCAGATTTATGATAAAATTCAGAAAAAGGGGGATGGGGCATGACCTATAATATTGAGTTTCAGATTAGTGCGCTTATTATGATGATTGCGATTGTCAGCGTCTTCTATTCGAAAAAACGTTATGGTTCTTTGGAAAACCGTTTATACGGATATATGATTGTGGTTGTACTGTTTCTCGTGATTTCCGATATCGCGAGTGTTGTCACTTTGGCAAAGCCGGATCAGTACCCGGTTCTTACGCTTGCTTTGGGACATTGGTATTTGGTTGTTTTGCATATATTTATTGCTATGATGTGTATGTACACGGCGGCGATGAATGTCAAAGGCAAATTGAAAGACGCGGGAAAAATCACAAAATTCTTTTACTATTTCTGGCCGATTGTATGCGGTATTACAATTCCGGTTTCGTGTTTGTTACCAATTTATCCGATGGGATACGGGCGTCACGTGTATACGGAAGGACCTGCGGTTGATGTCAGTTACATATTAGGCGGCAGCGCAATTGCGTACATGGTATTGTTTACCATCGCTAACCGCAAAAGAATCCGCCGGCGTCAGCAGTTTCCGGTTTATCTTTATGCGGTTGTGGAAGCGGTTATGGCTGTTATGCAAAACAGCAACCGATTCCTGCTGATTTCTTCTTTTGCAACGGTAATTGTCATGTATATCATGTATTTTACATTGGAGAATCCGGATTTAAAACTGATTGAGCAGCTTAACACAGCCAAGGATGAGGCGGAGAAGGCCAATCGTGCCAAGACAATGTTTCTTGCCAATATGAGTCATGAGATCCGTACTCCGATTAATACCATTCTCGGAATGGATGAGATGATTTTGCGTGAGCCGGATTCGGAGGAAGTGGCAGAATACGCAGATAATATAAAGCGTGCAGGAAAAGCACTTTTAGGTATTGTGAATGATGTTCTTGATTTTTCGAAGATTGAATCGGGAAAGATGGAGCTTGTTGAGACGGAATATCACATTGTGGATTCCGTTAGTGACACGGTAAATTTGATTCAAATAAAGGCGGAAGAGAAGGGCATTGGATTTGCTGTAGATATGGATTCTCAAATGCCGGGAACATTGGTCGGCGATGAAGTCCGGATCAGGCAGGTTGTGACCAATCTTCTGAGTAATGCGGTAAAATATACGGATCACGGTGAGATTACCCTTGTAATCCGTCACAGAAAAATCAGTGACAGTACGGTTTGTCTGACGGTTGAAGTAAGAGACAGCGGACGGGGAATCCGTGAAGAGGATATCGGAAAGTTATATCAATCATTCCAGAGAATTGAAGAAAACAGAAACCGTAACATTGAAGGTACGGGATTGGGACTGACGATTGTACAGAATCTGCTGGCACTGATGAACAGTGAACTTAGGGTGCACAGTGTGTATGGAAAAGGTTCCGTATTTTCATTTGATTTGATGCAAAAGGTGGTACATTGGGAGCCGATAGGAAATGTGGAAGAGCGTATGGCGGTTCAAAAAGCACCGGGAGAACGTCTGCTGTGGGCACCGAAAGCAACGGTACTTGTTACGGATGACAATGTGATGAATTTGGCGGTAATCCGCGGATTGTTAAAAAGGACCGGTGTACAGCTTTTTGTGGCTTCGAGCGGTCAGGAGACACTTGCGCTTGCACGGGAGCATAAATTTGATATGGTCTTTCTCGATCATATGATGCCGGAAATGGATGGTATTGAAACGTATCGGGAGATACAGCGTCTTTGGAAACAGGGAGAAAAACTTCAGACAACAAAAGATACTCCGTTCCTTGTGCTGACTGCGAATGCAGTGGCCGGGGCTAAGGAAATGTATCTTCAGGAAGGGTTTTATGATTATATCAGTAAGCCGGTGGATGCGCAGCATTTAGAAAAAATGCTTCGTAAATATTTGCCGAAAGAGTATATGGAAAACAGAGAAGAAATGCCGCAAGTGCTTTCACGCAGCACAGAAGTAACAAAAGAGGAACCTATTGTTGAGGGCTGTGAAGAAATGACTGCGTATTTTAAACTTATGTCCCCGGAACGGAAAGATGAACTGAGCCGGAAAATTGATGAGAGAGATATGCAGGGAGTATATTTGTTGCTGCGGGATATACGTTGTAATGTGCAGGCTATGGGCAATGCATCGGCTGCGAAAAAGTTCGTTTCTGTATTAAATGAAATGGAACAGGCGGCGCGCAGCGGTGAGGAAGAAGCAGTTAGAAGACAACAACCGATTCTGGTGGAAGAATGGGAAAGATTTGAGTTAGGAGTGGCTGTATGAAAAAACAAAACGGAAAGAAAGTAATTGTATTTTTAGCGACGATGGCAATTTTTACTGTGCTCTTTGCTTTTGTAGGCGGTCAGGTACAGGCAAATGCGGCGACGCTGAAGTTAAATACGACGAAAAAAACGTTGGTGATCGGAAAGACCTATAGGCTGAAAGTCAATAATACGACGAAAAAAGTGACATGGACATCAAGTAATCCGAAGATTGCAACTGTTTCCGAAAAAGGTGTTGTGAAGGCAAAACGTTCAGGAACCACAACGATTACAGCGAAAGTCGGAAAGAAAAGGCTGGAATGCACTGTGAAAGTTATCACAATGCAAAAGTCATACGAGAGCAAGACAATTCATTTAATCAATAAAGAGAGAAGAAAGTACGGATATGCTTCGTTTGATAAAAATCCGTTGTTGCAGTCTGCAGCTCAAAAAAGAGCAAAAGAGCTTTCAAAGAAGTTCTCACATAAAAGACCGAACGGTTATAAATGGACTTCGGCCATTAGTATGAAGTATGATTTTCGCCGTGCGGCGGAAAATATCGGGCGTGATTTTGCGACACCTCAGCAAGTGGTGGATGCATGGATGAGTAAGTCATCTACAAAAGCAAAAATCATCAGCAAGAAGTACAATGAAATCGGTGTAGGAGTTTATTTAAGCGCTGACGGATATTTGTATTGGTGTGCAATTTTTGCAAAAGAGAAATAAAATATAAAATGTCCCCGGGGAGCCTTTGGCTTCCGGGGACATTTTTATATTAGCTTCTGCTTACTTTATATTCTTTTTTGAGAGTGATGCGGCCACTCAGGCGTACGTCGCGGCTTGAGCTTGCAAGCAGGATGTCGTAATCACCTTTCGGTGCAATATAGCAGTGGAAACTTTCATCATAGTAACTGAATGCTTCCGGTGTCAATGAAAAATGGTAAGCAGTTTTTGTGCCGGCAGCAATCATTTTTTTGTCAAAGCCGCGCAGTTCTTTTACAGGTCTTTTTACTCCGTTTGAAAGAGTAGTGTTACACGGTGCAATATAAAGCTGAACCGTTTCTTTTGCATCGATTTCGGAAGTGTTTTCGATGTTGCAGCTTATTTCAAAAATCGGAACGAGTTTGTCGCGGGCAATCAAGTCTTCTGACGCCATATCGTCTGTCACATCACAGATTTCTAAATCCTGATATACAAAGTCTGCATAAGAGAGACCGTGTCCGAATGCAAATTCGGGTTCGATTCCGGCGCTGTCTAAATGACGATATCCGACAAATACATCCTCTTTGTATTTTACGGTATCAATTCCCGGGAATATGTCAAGGCTGTGTGCACCGCAGTCAGACAATTGTTTCGGGAAAGAAGTCGGCAGTTTTCCGGATGGAGAAACCTCGCCGAAAATATTGCGGGCAAATGCAAGTCCGCCTTCCATTCCGTTGTAGTAGGAATAGACTATGGTATCAGCCTGATCTTTCCAAGTGCCCATGGAAACAGGAGAACCGCCGATGAGTGTCACAATCATATCCGGACGGACTTTGAGGAGTTCGCTGATTACGAAATCCTGGTTGCAAGGAAGATGATAATCACTGCGGTCCTGATCTTCAACGTCCTGGTCGTGTGTCAGTCCGCCGATGAAAAGAACAGCGTCTGCATCTTTGCATGCAGCTTTGGCTCTTTCCAAATACTCAGCATTGACAGCAGCAAGATTTTCATCGGAAACATAACGTTTTTGACGTGCGATATACGGGTTCATATTTTCGTCCATCATGAGATTACCGAGTACGTTCTGGCAGTTCTCTTTACCCCAGGCGTTTCCGACAACAAAATTGTAATATCCCGGTTCGTATACGACTTCACAGTTACCTCCGAGTAACATTTTAAGTCCCATCAGCGGAGTAAGTTCGTATAACGATTTGATTTCAGCACTTCCGCCGCCGTGTGAATGCTCGCGGTCTGCGTTGTCACCGATAACAAGGAGTTTCTTGATTTTATCCGGATTAAGCGGAAGCAGTTTTTTGTCGTTTTTCAACAGGATAATAGATTCTTCCGCAGTTTTCAGCAATGCCTCACGGGAGGAAGGCAGGCTGCATGCGCCGCGCTTCCTTTCTCCGTCAAGCATATGAAGTTTATTCATAGTGTGAAGAATATGCATGATTTTTTTGTCAATCTCTTCTTCTGAAATGCGGCCTTCTTCAACTGCCTTTTTCAAAGGAGAAGCAAGATAGTAGTTATCAAAATCAGGGGTACATCCCATCTCGATATCAAGGCTGCAGTTTGCAGCTTTTTCTGTATCATGAACGCCGCCCCAGTCAGAAACGGTAATACCGTTAAAATTCCATTCTTCGCGAAGAATATCGTCTAAAAGTTCTTTGCTGTGACAAGCGTACTCACCCATATAACGGTTGTAAGATGCCATCATTCCGAGAGTATTTCCGTCTTGGACAGTCGCACGGAAGGCTGGGAAGTAGATTTCCCAAAGAGCACGCTCGCTTGGTGTGGAATTGCCGCCGTGGCGCTGCGTTTCCTGGTTGTTGACTGCAAAATGTTTTACACAGGCAGAAACATCAGATTCCTGTATGCCCTCAACGTAAGGCACGGCTAACTGCGCAGTCAGATACGGGTCTTCGCTCATATATTCAAAATTACGTCCGCAAAGAGGCGAACGGTGGATATTGATACCCGGTGCAAGGATCATGTCTTTTCCTTTGCCTCTTGCTTCAAGACCGAGTACCTGTCCGGAGGCATATGCATGTTCGCGGTTAAATGTGGCAGCGAGTGCACTGTTGCATGGAAGATAGGAAGAATAATCATCATTTCCGCCGATTAAAAGCCATCTGTCCCATTCGAATTCAGGTCTTGTTCCCATCGGACCGTCAGAAAAACAAAAGGCCGGAATTGATTTTTCAGGTACGGCAGCGGTTTTAAATAAAGCTGCACCGTGAATCATTCCGATTTTTTCATCCAAGGTCAGTTTTTTTGCAAGATCAAGTAATTCATTTTTTGTCATTGTGCTTACCTCCGTAAATAGTCACTAAGTGTATAATAAAAAAATAACAGAAAAGTAAAAAAACTATATCAAATTTTTGACATTTATAATATAATTTTGATAAAAGAAGGAGAGCGCCATGAAAGAAAATTCGAATCCTGATATCGGGTTATATATGCAACGAGAAGAAGATATTATTCATGCACCGTATGAAAAGGAGTTGACCTTTTATGAAAAGGTCAAGCGCGGACAGGTGGAGGAAGTGGATTCTTGGATGCGGTCGCATCCGATCGGTTCCGGTGAAGGTTTTGGTGTATTGTCGGAAAATCCTGTGAATAATCTGCGCTATCATGTTATTGTTTCGGTGGCAATGATTACACGATTTTGTATCGAAGGCGGAATGGATTTAGAGACAGCATACGGGCTTTCGGATATGTATATCCGGAAGGCGGATGTTACGAAAACGGAAGAGGAATTGCGCAAACTCAATCTGAAAATGTGTCTTGATTTTACGCAGCGCATGAAAAAGCTGAAAAAAGAGACGATTTATTCTAAGCATATTGTGCAGTGTGTGGATTATATTTATGCGCATATTAATGAGCGCATTACGACGGAGCAACTCGCGGCGCAGTGCGGACTACATATCAGTTATTTGTCGCGCCTTTTTAAAAAAGAGACGGGTGTCGGAATCAGCGAGTATATCCGGAACCGTAAAATTGAGGCGGCACAAAATATGCTTAAATATTCGGAATATACATTCTCTGAAATTGCGCATTTTTTGGCGTTTTCCTCGCAAAGCCATTTTGTGAAGGTGTTTCGTGAGAGTGTCGGAGTGACACCGCGGGAATACCGCAATCAATATTACAGAACGAATTGGGGAGAGAAGAAAAATGTCTGATTATATTACAACGAACAGTAAAATTCATTTCACACCGTTAAAGCCGAAAAAAGAGCAGATTGTCATCGAAGATATTGCACATTCTCTTTCACTGATGACAAGGGCGAACGGTCATTTCCCGGAGTTTTATTCCGTGGCACAGCATTGTATCCACTGTTATGAGGAAGCAGTGGCAAGAGGATATGATAAGAGGCTATGCCTGGCATGTCTTTTGCATGATGCAAGTGAAGCATATCTTGCGGATATTACGCGTCCGGTAAAGAAGAATCTTCCGAAATATCTTGTGATTGAGAAGATTTTGCAGGACGCAATTTACGAAAGATTTTTAGGAAGTAAGCTGACAGAAGAAGAGCAGAGACTTGTTTCGGAAGTGGATGATGCTCTCTTGTATTATGAATTTGAGCACTATATGGGAGAAAAATTGATGGATGCGGAGCCTGTAATTAAAAGTAAACCGGTTTTTATGTTTGTCCCATTTGCTGAAATAGAGAAGAAATACATAGAATTTTCACAATTTTAACAAAGTTTGATAACAATTTTTGATTAATCTCATATCAGAAAGTACAATTGAGAAAGGACGAGAGAGATGTTTGACGATATGAATGAAACAATTTATAAAACGGTGGATGAGACACCGGTGAAGGAAACACCTGTGCAAGAAACTCAGCAAGAGCCGGTCTTTACGGCAAATTTGCAGGAGCCGGTAAAAAAAGAAAAGAAAGAACGGAAATTGCTTAAAAGTGCACTCGGCGGAGTGATTTTCGGCTTGTGTGCGGGAATTGTTTTTCTCGGAATTGCCTTCATCGGTCAGAAGACGGTTTTAAAAGAGAAAGAAGAAAGAGAAGTGGTTCTTGAGACAACGCAGACAATTCCGGAAGAAAATGCAGCGTTACCGGAAGAAAGTGAGAAGCAGGATGAAGCTTTAAACACTGTGGCCGATTCTATCTCGGCGATTGCGCAAAATTGTATGCCGTCTGTAGTTGCGATTACGACAAAGAATGTGGATGAAATCAGAAGCTTTTGGGGAACGCAGCAATATGAGAGTGAAGGCGCAGGCAGCGGTATTATTGTAGGAAAAAGTGATACAGAGCTGTTGGTAGCCACGAATAACCACGTGGTTGCAGGGGCAAAAGAGGTTTCTGTTTGCTTCAATGACAATGAAGAAACGGTTGTGACAGCAGTTGTAAAAGGAAGTGATGCGGCAAATGACCTTGCGGTAGTTGCTATTAAACTGAGTGATATCACTGACGAGGCACTTTCGACAATCAAGATTGCAACCATCGGTGATTCGTCTAAGCTTAAAGTAGGGGACCAGGTAGTGGCTATCGGTAATGCGCTCGGATATGGTCAGAGTGTGACAACCGGAATTGTTTCTGCACTGGACAGGGAAGTTGAGATTGAAGATTTAGATGCCAAGCTGATTCAGACGGATGCGGCAATTAATCCGGGAAACAGCGGCGGTGCTCTTCTGAATATGAAGGGGGAACTTATCGGAATTAATTCTGCAAAATTTGCCTCTGAGCTTGTTGAAGGTATAGGATATGCGATTCCGATCGCAACGGCGCAGCCTATTTTAGATAATCTTATGAACCGTGCAACAAGAGAACTTGCGGGTGATAAAGCGGGATATCTCGGCGTGTCTGTGCAGGATGTGTCTGAAGAGGCATCGGAATATTACGGCATTCCGAAAGGGGCTTACGTGGAATCGGCAGAGGAAGGCGGCGGTGCAGCTGCAGCCGGTATCCAGCAGGGTGACATCATCATAAAATTCGACGGTATTACAATTACAAGTGCCTCAGATCTTGGTGGTATGATGGCTTATTACAAAAAAGGCGAGCAGGTTGAAGTGGTTTATATGCGCTCAAATAACGGTGCATATGAGGAACATACGGTAACTGTAACGCTGGCTGAAAGCAAGCAGGCACAGGAGAGCAAGCAGCAGGAAAGCAGTCAGGAAAATCCGCAAGAGGAGCAACCGGAAGGACAGTTCCCGGAAGATGGATTTTCTGATGAATATGACATGGATGAGATGGAGGAATTTTTCCGCTATTTCTTCGAAAACTAATCATAAGAGAGTATGTTGCAGGTCAGCATGGGTAGGAAAAGCCCGT
>JAZQDJ010000063.1:0-13022 GCA_045546735.1 Lachnospiraceae bacterium
GTATCAATAAATGTCTGTACTACTTCCGGCATCCCACCTATATAATAGTATTTCTTCAACAATTCAGTATACTTAGTTGAAAATGCATTCATCATTTCATAATCACCCGACTCAAGTAACTGTGCCAACTGACTTTCTCCCATTGCACAAACAAACTCATAAAAATTAAGCGGGTACAAATGCATAAAATCCACTTTCCCTACCGGAAATGAAGTTCCTTGATGAAGTGCCACTCCAAGTAATGAGCCGGCTGCCATAATTGCATATTGTGGTGCATTCTCATAAAAATATTTCAAAGAAGCTAATGCCTTTGGTGCTTCCTGAATTTCATCAAAAATAATGAGCGTATTTTCAGGATCAAAGTTTTTCCCATACTCAATTTTAATTGAAGAAATAATACGTGCTATATCAAAATCAATTTCAAACACTTTTTTCATAATTTCATTATTATCAAAATTAATATAAATTGTGTCTTTATAAAATCTTGCACCGAATTCCTTCATGATCCAAGTCTTACCGACCTGTCTGGCACCTTGTATTATCAAAGGCTTTCTGTTTTTCTTATTATTCCACTTTTCAAGTTCTATAAATAGATTTCTTTCCATAAGTGATATCGCCTCCAATTTGTTGAATAACTCTCGTTCCTATTTATTAGTCTAAACGATTCTTTAAACAATATCAACATTTTTAAGGTGACTTTTTTATTGTTTTTTGCATTTTTAAGGCGATAATATGCCTTTCAATAACATTTTTAAGGTGACATTTTTTCTCAATGCCCCAACATCTCCTCAATAAATATCCCATACCCCCGCGCCGAATCCTTCACCAGCACATGTGTCACGGCTCCGACCACTTTCCCGTTTTGGACAATCGGTGATCCACTCATCCCCTGCACAATCCCTCCCGTCATGGCCAAAAGCTCCGGGTCTGTCACGGTTAACATAATTCCCCTGTTCTTTTCCGACGGATTATAAATCACATCATTGATTTCTATATCATAAAAAGCCGGAGCCTGCGAAAGACAACAGTAAATCTGCGCCGGGCCTATCTCAATTTCCTGTTTGAGTGCAACAGGATAAACAATGCAGTCCCCCAAAAACTCTTTACCACGCTCTGTCTGCAAGTAGTCTTTTGACAAACTTCCGTAAATCCCCTCTGATGTATTATCCACAATTTTCCCCACATAGTCCGTCTCATCAAATGTCATCACACCGGTCAGTTCTCCCGGCTGAGAATCCTGCGCCCTTTTTATTGCCAGAATATTCGTCTCATAAATACTTCCCTTTTTCAGAGCCATTAAATCTCCGAGATCTGCATCATTGACTCCATGCCCGAGCGCCGCAAACTCTCCTTCCATTGTTATATAGCTGAGTGTTCCGATTCCCTGCGCACTGTCACGCACCCATATCCCCAGTTTATATGTGCCCTCTTCATTTCTCTGAGGGCATACTTTCACCTTTGAAACTTGACCGCTGCGCAAAATTGTGAGTATCATCTCGCCGCCATCCGACCATTCAATCAGATTGACAAATTGACGTTTCCCAGCCACATCATTTCCGTTTACTTGCAAAACATTGTCTCCCGGCTGCAATATCCCCTCCGACGGCGAAACTTCTTCGCCCTTATAGTTTACATAACTACCTGTATCTATCACAAGAACCCCTTCTGTTTTTACAAAGATTCCGACAGGCATTCCGCTGATTGCCACCTCTTTTCCGCTGACCACATCCAGAGTGACCGACTTAAGCGGTAAAAAACCCATATATTTCAAATCTACTGTGTACGATTCTTCTGCGCCGGGAACAATGCTCACTGTTGTTGACACCGGTGTTTCCACATAGGTTGAATCCGGCATTGCCATCGTCGCCGAAACCGGAACATGAAATGATATTTTTTCTTCCTCACCTTTCCTCAGAAAAATCGTATCCGGAACAGATGCAACCACATAATTTTTATATACAAATACCATCGCAAAACCACAGGCAATCAGCATAAGAACCAAACATCTTCTGTAATATGAGAGTCTTCTGTTTTCCATTCCGATGCTCCTTTCTTTCCAAACAAAAAATACCAGGCAGATTTCTCTACCTAGTATTTGTGATTTGTCAAGAAAATAAATTAGTATTGTTTTGCATGAATTGCCATTTCTTTCAATTCACGCGCATTGCTCATAACCGCATCGGTAACAGTGTCTCCGCCGAGAAGTCTTGCAATTTCACCGAGCATTCCGTCCTCTGAGAGCGCAGTCAGCGTTGTTTTTGTCCGCTCCGCTGTCTGCTGTTTTTCAATCATAAAATGATGATCGGCCATCGCCGCAATCTGCGGAAGATGCGTAATGCAAATCACCTGATGATGTTTGCCGAGCACATCGAGTTTCTCGGAAACCTTCCATGCTGTCTTACCGCTGATACCGGCATCAATCTCATCAAAAATCAGCGACTCAATCTCATCCTGATCTGCAAGCACGGTTTTCAGCGCAAGCATAATTCTCGAAAGTTCACCGCCGCTTGCCACTTGAGAAAGCGGTTTTAAATTCTCTCCGGCATTTAACGAAATCATAAACCGCACATAATCCGCACCGTTTTTGGAAAGATTTTTTTCATCCTCCGTCACTTCGATTACAAATCTCGCATATGGGAAATTCAGTTCCAAAAGTGCTTCCTGCATGCTCTTTTCAAGAATCTGCGCCTGTTTTTCACGGATTGTATGCACTTTGCTGCAAAGACTCATGAGTTCTGTGTAAAGCATTTCTTTTTGCCCGGCAAGTTCTGCTTTATACTGCTCAAAATCTTCAAATTTATGCAAATACTCCGCTTTTTCCTGTGCATAGGAAAGAATTTCCTCTATCGTATTTCCGTATTTCGTTTTCAAATGATTGATGATATCTAAACGCTCTTTGGTATACACATATGTCTCACCATCCATCTCAAGGCTGTCCGCATAATGTGTAAGGAATCTGCTTGCCTCGCGGATAAGATCCTCTGCCGCCGCCAGTTGCTGCGCCGCTTCGTCAAGTTCTTCATCAAAAACTTTTGCGTCATTCACACTCTTAAGAGCACGGCCGATTAATGTCTGCGCATTTTCATTTTCATAATTGTCAAGGCAATGTGCTGCCAAAGAAACCGATTCTCCGATTGTCTTAATATTTTCCATACGGCGGAATGCTTCTTCAAGTTCTGTATCTTCCCCCTCTTTTAACTGCGCCTCTTCAATTTCCTTGTACTCAAACTGAGCAAGTGCAATCTCACGGTCTTTAGACGCATCCTCTTCCATCGCCTTTGCCAGTTCTTTTTCCGCCTCTTTGTACTTTATGTAAACCTCTGCTACCTTCTCTTTTATTTCTGAAAGTCCGTCTGCTGCATACAAATCCAGCACTTCCATATGTTTTCTTTCGTTTAAAAGCGACTGATGTTCATGCTGACCGTGAATGTCAATCAGAACAGACGCAGCTTCTTTCAGCATCTTGCCCGGAACGCTTTCACCGTTGATTCTGCAACTGCTCTTGCCCGGCATAATCCGGCGCGTGAGAACTACCTTTCCTTCTTCGTCAGGAAAAATTTCCAACTCTTTTAATTCCTGCACGGCTTTTTTGCCCCGCACATCAAAAACCAGTTCCACATAGGCGTACTCCGCCCCCTGACGGATCAGATTCTTATCCGCCTTAGCTCCGAGGGCGAGATTGATGGAATCAATCAATATGGATTTTCCGGCACCTGTCTCTCCGGTCAGAATGTTAAGTCCGTCATCAAACTCAACCTCCGCCTCATCCATAAGTGCCACGTTTTTTACTACGAGTCTTTCTAACATAAATATATAATTTCTCCTTATTCTTGGGATAATATAGGAAACAAATACGATTTGGCTGATTGTATGAAAAAAATGAATTATAAAATAATATAAAACATATTTTCTCTGTTCCTGCAAGTAATTTTTTTAAAAGATCGTGGAAAATATCTTCCGTTTTCCGCTCATTGGATAGAAAACAAAAAACAGCAGATACCGCCCATCCGATATCTGCCGCTACGGTACTTATTCCAATAACATCATAATTTGATTCATAATACTTTTCGTATCTTCCACAGAACGGATGGCCATCATAATCGTGTCATCCCCTGCAATGGAACCGACAATTTCCGGATACTTTAAATTGTCAATCGCTGCTGCCACCGCCATCGCCATTCCGGAAACTGTTTTTACAACAAGTATATTCTGTGCCATGTCCATCGAAACAAATCCTTCCTTGAGGACATTGACATACTTTGCAGACAGATGCTTTTCGTCGTTGCGCAAAAGGACATACTTCTGATGTCCGTTCCCCGCCGGGACTTTCGAAAGCTTGAGTGCCTTGATGTCGCGCGAAACTGTTGCCTGTGTCACGTCAAATCCGGCATCAATCAAAAGCTGCGCCAGTTCCTGCTGTGTCTCGACATTCTGTCTCTCTATGATTTTAATAATTTCTGCCTGTCTGCCTTTTTTCATTCTTAATTCTCACTCATCTTTTTATGCAGTGTTTCAAGGAAACTTACCTTGCTGATATGTATCAGTTTGGTCGTCTGCTCCGATCTGCGCACAAACACGCGGTCACCTGTTGTAAGGCGCTGCGTAAGTCCGCCGTCAAAGTTAATCTCTGCCTCCTGCACGCTGCCGCCTCTTCCGCAGTCAATGCGTACTTCTATCGTGTCATTTGCCGAAAGCACAATACTTCTTGTATTGAGCGTATGCGGACAAATCGGAGTCATAATCATAAGCTGCGAACTCGGCAGCGCAATCGGACCTCCTGCCGAAAGATTGTATCCGGTCGAACCTGTCGGTGTAGACACAATCATACCGTCCGCCTGGTAACTGTTGAGTTTCTGTCCGTTGACACTCACCTCATAGGACAGCACCATCAAATGTCCGAAACGGTTTACTACCACATCATTGAGTGCATGCGCTCTGCAAAGTTCTTCCCCGTCGCGTACCACACTTCCGACGAGCATCATGCGTTCCTCAATCTCATACTCATCGCGGAGCAGATGTTCAAGTGCTTCCTCAATCCCTGCTTTCTCTACCTCTGCCAGATAGCCGAGTGTTCCGAGATTGATTCCGAGAAGCGGAACTGAAAGTTGCATGGTATCTCTTGCCGTCTGCAAGAGCGTTCCGTCGCCGCCGAGTACAAGCACACAGTCCGTATCCTCCGGAATGTGAAGCGGATTGTATTCCGAACTCTCTTTTCCCGTATATTTTGGCGCATTTTCCCTTGCTAGTACAGTCACCTTACTACCGCGCTCTTTTAAAAATTCACATATGTAATTCGTTGTCTCAAGTTCCGGATCTTTGGTCCGGTTCGTTACAATGTAAAATTTGTTCATGAAAGTGTTCCGTGAGCTTTTGCCGACACCTCTTCTACCCATGAAAGCGGAGCCGTCTGCTCTTTTCCTGTCTCTTTTTGCATATACAACAGATACTCTATATTTCCTTCCGGACCTTTAATCGGAGAATAATCAAGTCCCAGAATATGAAATCCCGTCTGTGCGGCAAATGTCATGATTTTCTCCATCACTTCACGGTGCACGGCAATATCCGTCACAACACCCTTTTTGCCGACTTTTTCTTTTCCCGCCTCAAACTGCGGCTTAATCAGACATACCATCTGACCGCCCTCTTTTAAAAGAGCATACGCCGGCGGTAAGATTTTTGTCAAAGAGATAAACGATACGTCGCATGACGCAAAATCGACTTTCTCACCGAGGGAATTTTCTTCCATATATCGGAAATTTGTCTTTTCCATGCAAACCACACGCTCATCATTACGAAGTTTCCAGTCAAGCTGTCCGTGTCCGACATCGACCGCATATACTTTCGATGCACCGTTTTGCAGCATACAGTCGGTAAAACCACCGGTTGAGGCACCGATATCCAGACAGGTACATCCACTCACATCAATCGGAAAAACCTCGAGTGCTTTTTCCAATTTGAGTCCGCCTCTGCTGACATAGCGAAGTGTGGCACCTCTGACTTCTATTTTTATTTTTTCTTCCTCAAACATCGTTCCTGCCTTGTCTTCCTTCTGTCCGTCCACATAGACGATTCCGGACATGAGAATGGCTTTCGCCTTCTCTCTCGACGGGGCAAATCCCTGTTTGACCAAAAGAACATCCAGTCTTTCTTTCATAGTTTCCTCTTGCTTTGCTTAATTTTCCTGCGCATATGCAGAACGAATCTTGCTGACAATCGTCTCAGTATCCAGACCCACTTCTTTCTTGAGAAGTTCCACATTTCCGTGCTCGACATAAGCATCCGGAAGCGTGATGGCAAGCACTTTGACATTCAATTTATTTTCGTATGCAAAATCCATAACCTTCTGCGAATAACCGCCGCTAAGCACATTTTCTTCCAGCGTCACAATCAGTTTATGGTTTGCTGCTGCATCTAAAATTGCTTCCTCATCGATAGGCTTAACAAAACGCGCGTTCACGAGAGAACAGTTCGCAAATCCCTCTTCTTTTAAGCGGATACGCACTTGTTCTGCCGTCTTTACCATACTGCCGAGTGCAAACAGGGCAATATCTTTTTCCTTGTAAATCCACTCTGCTTTTCCATACTCAATCGGAGCCCTGAATTCCTGCAGACCGTCATAAGCAGTTCCTCGCGGATAGCGGATTGCCATCGGCGCCGGGAAATCAACAGAGTATTTCAGCATATCAGAAAGCTCCCATTTGTTCTTCGGGGCCATAATGTGCATGTTCGGAATGCTGGAAAGGAAGGATAAATCAAAAATACCCTGATGCGTCTCTCCGTCACTTCCTACAAGTCCCGCACGGTCAATTGCAAATGTGACCGGGAGATTCTGAATACAAACATCATGTAAAATCTGGTCGTAAGCTCTTTGCAGGAAAGAAGAATAAATCGCAACGACCGGTTTCAAACCTCCGGCTGCAAGTCCTGCTGCAAATGTTACCGCATGTTCTTCTGCAATTCCGACATCGAAAAAGCGGTCCGGAAAACGATTGCGGAAACGCTTCAGTCCCGTTCCGTCCGGCATCGCTGCCGTGATAGCAACGACCTTGTCATCTCTTTCCGCAATTTTATTCATTACCGTCGCAAATACGTCGGTGTAATTCGCTTTCGTACGAGGAGACTTCGGAAGTCCCGTCTCAATCTCAAACGGTTCCGCCCCGTGGAATCTCGCCGGATGACGCTCTGCAGGCTTGTACCCTTTTCCTTTCTGCGTCATTGCATGAATCAGAACCGGACCGTTGATACGCTGCGCTTCGCCGATTACCTTGACAAGTCCCTGAATATCATGACCGTCTACCGGCCCTAAGTATTTGATTCCCATATCCTCGAAAAACATGCCCGGAATCACGAGATGTTTTAAACCGTTCTTCGCATTCTGAATCTTCTTTACAATCGAAGCACCATACTTTGGCATGTCCAATAAACGATAATAAATGCTGTCCTTTAAATTCAAATATTTGGCGTCCGTACGGATACTGTTCAAGTAAGAAGATACGCCTCCGACATTTTCCGAAATGGACATATTATTGTCATTTAAAATAATAATATAGTTCTTTTCCAATCTGGCCGCATTGTTGAGCGCTTCGTATGCCATACCACCTGTCAGAGAACCGTCACCGATCACTGCAACAATTGTGTGATCCTGTCCTAAAATGTCGCGCGCCTCCACAAGGCCGAGACCTGCGGAAATCGAAGTTGAACTGTGCCCCGTATCAAAACTGTCGCAGTCGCTCTCTTTTCGTTTCGGGAATCCGCTGATTCCGCCGAATTTGCGGAGTGTCTCAAAATCGCCCCTTCTTCCGGTCAGGATTTTGTGTGTATACGCCTGATGCCCGACGTCCCAAATAATCTTATCTTCCGGAAGGTCAAGCGCCAGATGAAGTGCCATTGTCAGTTCCACTGCACCGAGATTCGAACCCAAATGTCCGCCCGACACACTGATTTTTTCAATTAAAAAATCACGGATTTCCTGCGCAAGCACATTGTAATCCTCCGGATTAATCTGTTTTATGTCATTTGCCGTTTTTATCTTCTCAAGCAACATAACAATTACCTCACTTGGTTCTGTGAATCAAAGAAAGAATAAGTTCATCTAAAAATGCATGCTCGCCCGGAAGCCGTCCCAAAAGCTGTACTGCCTCTTCCGACAAAGTTTTTACATGTTCTTTTGCCGTCTCAAGTCCTGCGAGTGTTACATAAGTTTCTTTGTTGTTTTTCTCATCGCTTCCAATCGGTTTTCCGAGCTCCTGCTCCGAACCTGTAACATCCAGAATATCATCCTGAATCTGAAAAGCGATACCGATATTATACCCGATTTTCTCTAAATCATCGATGTACTTCTGCTCCGCTCCTGCCAAAAGCGCTCCTATTATAAGCGCAGACTGAATCAAAGCTGCTGTTTTATTTTCATGAATAAACAAAAGCTGGTCTTTTGAAAGCGGAAGTTGTCTTTTTTCAGCCTCCACATCACACACCTGTCCGCCGACCATTCCGAAAATACCTGCTTTTCTTGCAAGTACCATCATCGCACGCTCTGCGCACACATTCCCCGGACTCATCTCGAAAGCAGATGCCGCAATTTCAAATGCATAATTCAAAAGTGCATCTCCGGCCAAAATCGCCATCGCTTCGCCGTACACAACATGTGTCGTTTTCATTCCGCGGCGGTATTCATCATTGTCCATCGCCGGAAGGTCATCGTGTACAAGCGAATATGTGTGTATCATTTCAAGCGCTGTCATAAACGGCTTGATCACCTCGCCGTCACCGCCGAACATTTTATATGTTTCTGCCATCAAAAGAGGACGAAGTCTTTTTCCGCCGACCTTGACGCTGTAATTCATCGCCTCAAGTACCGTCTTCTGGTTTCCTTCTTCTGCCGGGAGATACGAAAGTATAATCTCTTCTGTTTCCTTTGTTTTTTGTGTGAGAAGTTCATCAAAACTCATCTGCCGTTCCTCCCTCTGTCAGAACCTTAACTTCTTTTTCCACACGATCAATCATCCCGTTACAAAGATTTACAAGCTCCACACCTTCTTTGTATGCACGGAAAGAATCTTCCAGGGATGTTTCCGGCTGCTCTAATGTTCCGATGACTGTCTCTAATTTTTCAAATGCTTCCTCAAGGGAAAGTTTCTTTTCATCACTCATTGTTTTCACCCACTGTCACACGGTCTACCGTGGCATCCACAGTACCGTTTTGCAAATATATTTTCATGGAATCACCTGTCTTTACCTGCCGGGCATCCGTCAGAGTTTCCCCTTCTTCTGTTGTCACATAGGAATAACCCTGACTGAGTTTTGCAAGCGGTGAAAGGCTCTCCAGTTTTGCCGCATAAATTCTAAGTTCATTCTTCTTTGCAAGAAGTTTTTGCTCCATCTTTCCGCCAAGTTCTTCCTCCATGGAAAGAATACGCATGCGATGCTGTTTTATTATGGATTGCGGAGAAAGCATCTGCAATTTTAACAAATGGTTTTTCACCATCATACGCTCTCTGTCACATTTGATGAGAACAGCTTCTGCCATGCGCCTTTTATATTCATCGATCTGCATAAGAGTCGTACGCATATCACATACTGCCAGCTCTGCTCCCGCCGATGGTGTCGGTGCACGAAGATCCGAAACATAATCAATAATCGTCGTATCTGTTTCATGGCCGACCGCCGATATTATCGGAACCTGACAGTCAAATACTGCCTGTGCCACTTCCCGGCTGTTAAACGCCCACAAATCTTCTATGCTTCCGCCGCCGCGTCCGACAATCATGACATCAACGCCCTCTTGCTCGAGACGCCGGATTCCTTCCACAATACTCGGTACTGCATACTCCCCCTGCACAATCGCCGGATAAAGAATAATCTCAATATACGGATTGCGACGCTTTGCCACATTGATAATATCACGAACTGCTGCCCCCGTACTTGCCGTCACGACTCCGAGACGCTTTACATAGCGCGGAATCGGCTGCTTATAACAGGCATCAAACATTCCCATCTCAGAAAGTTCTTTTTTCAATTTTTCATACTGTTCGTAAAGTGCACCGCCCCCTGCAAGCTCCATCTGCTTTGCATACAGCTGGTATTTTCCTGCACTCTCATACACTTCAATCGAACCGAATGCAATTACGGAAAGTCCGTCTTCCAAGCGAAAAGTAAGCCCACGGCGGTTTCCTGCAAACATGACACACGAAATAGCAGCTCCACTGTCTTTTAAGGTAAAATAAATGTGACCGGAGCCGTGATATTTCACATTGCTCAGCTCTCCCTTAATCAAAATGGAACTGCATAAAAAATCCTGGGCAAACATATTCTTAATATAACTGTTAACTTGGCTTACGGAATATACATTCTGTTTCATTGCCTATTTCTCTTCCTTTGGCATAAACTTCGCAAGGACACCGTTAATAAATGCCGGCGATTCATCCGCCGCATACTGCTTCGCAAGTTCTACCGCTTCGTTGATTGCTACAGAACCCGGAATATTGTCGTCATAAACAATCTCGTAAATCGCCAGACGCAAAATCGCAAGTTCTACCTTTCCGAGGCGGGTAACATTCCAGCCGGTTGATTTTTCATTAATCATCGCATCAATTTCTTCAAGATGCGACACAACACCGTCGAATTTGTCCTGCACCTGTTTCTGCTCTTTTTCGGTCATCCCTTCCTGTTCTTCATCCCCGAAGAAAAGCTCTGTCTGCTGCTCGAGTTCTTCCCGGTCGTTAAACGCCACACGGAATACCAATCTAAATACTTTTTCTCTCAGTTTACTTCTGTTCATCTGCTAGTCCTGCTTTTATTTATTTCACTTCCTGCATATTTACACCGGCAATACGGATATTCACATCGGAAACCGTAAGACCTGTCATATTCTCAACTGCAGTTTTTACTTTTGCCTGTACATTCTGGCATGTCTGCGGAATGTTATGACCGTACTCAATCATAATAGCAAGTTCCAAAGAAACAACTCCTTCTAAAACTTCTACTTTTACACCCTTTGTAAGCTTTTTCATGCCTACCTTACTCATAAGCTCGTTTGTAATATTTCCAACCAAAGCAGAAACTCCGTCCACTTCTGTTGCTGCAAGCGAAGCAATCATTGCAACTACGTCATCTGCAATCTGCACTGCGCCTAATTTATCGTCCTCTTTTAATGTATAAGTACCACGTTCCATCTCTTTTTCCATGATGTGGTCCTCCTTTCCATATTTAGTAAAAGTATATCAAATCTTTTCCTATTATTCAATCCAGAAAATAAGTGTATACAACTGATCGTTATAGCTGTACGATACCGAACCTTCTGTTTCGATGTAATCAAAAATGCCTTGCTGCGTAACCAGTTCGTCCAAAACTTCCCGATATGTCGCTTCATCCGCACATTTGAGCGCTACACTCTGTTTGTTTTCCGAATGCATGCGGTCAAAAATAGTGGCAAGTGTCGCTTCCTCATAACTGCGCAAATACAATCCTTCCCGGATAAAATAGTTATTTCTTGTAGCTACACATGCCGGCAACGGTACGACATTATCTATCGTGTGGGTTTTTAGAATCTGCTGCGTCGTAATCATGAAATATTCATAATTAATTCCCTGTCCCGACGTCGCATTCATCGCCGCTCCCGGTCTGACATAACCTGCATCGCCCCATGTCGTATCCAAATAGTAATATTCCCCGTCTGCCATGACAAGATTCCAGGAATGCGATTCCCCTCCTGTCACATGACCATACGCTAACGTTGTTTCTATTCCCATCTGCGTCAGTATATACTGCGTCGCTTTTGCATATCCCATACAGACACTTTCCCGGTTTATAAAAACCGAGCAAATATTCTGGTTATTCTGTGCATTCGGTACATATTCCGTTCTTTCGATAATGTACTCATAAACAAACTTAATTTTAGAATATTCATCCGCACTTTTCGGGATAGACGCAATACAACTATGCACGTAGGCATCTATTTTTTCCTGACACTCCTGCACTGTTTCTTCGGTCATATGATAGTTCGGTGTAAACGTAATCCGGACAACTTTCCCGTACATTTCCATGCTCTGGATTTTGTAGGAAGAACAATAAAAAATCTCCGGATGGTCATTTGTCACACACTCGAATATTTTCTTTACAACTGCAGAATCCTGCGTATCAAGTTCTGTTTCACTGCGGTCAAGAATCGCTTGATACATTGCTGTATAAATTTCTTTTTCCGTCTCATCAAGTGCATTATAATAATATAAACTTTCCGCCTGCTGCAGCTGCTCCGCCGGCTCTGTCACCGGCTGCGTATCTGCGGACGTTACCATACTGCTTACGCTGCCTGTATCTTGCGGCGCATCTCCTTTTTCCGGCATCACTTCCGCAATCACAATCCCAACCAGAAAAAGTATTCCAAACACTGCTATAATTTTTGTAAATTTATCACTCATACTTTAATTCTTACCAAATTCGGACAATTCCAATCCTTCGTTACGATTTAATACCATCTGTACACTCCACTCATTGATAAACAAAAGAAGCGGTCTTTCTTTTAAGTCCGTCACTTTCTTCATATCGGAAGTACCTACAATACGGTTTAAATCAATCTCATCGTTTTCTACCCAGCGGATATATTCATACGGAAGCGGCTCTAACCGGATTTCCACATTGTACTCATTCTCCAAACGGTATTTTAATACGTCAAACTGAAGAACACCGACTACGCCGACAATAATCTCTTCCATACCTGTATTAAACTCTTTGAAAATCTGAATCGCACCTTCCTGGGCAATCTGCGTAATACCTTTGACAAACTGCTTACGTTTCATCGTATCCATCTGGCGCACACGTGCAAAATGCTCCGGTGCAAAAGTCGGGATACCTGCGTACTGAAAATTTTCTTTCGGCATACAAATCGTATCACCGATAGAGAAAATACCCGGATCAAATACACCAATGATGTCGCCTGCATAAGCCTCGTCCAAAATCTTACGGGAATCGGCCATAATCTGCTGCGGCTGAGACAGACGCATCACTTTATTTCCCTGTACATGCTT
>JAZQDJ010000064.1:0-15370 GCA_045546735.1 Lachnospiraceae bacterium
AATTTGATATTATGTTTGGTGAAGGTATTTCCAGAGTGGGAGATATACTTGATTTGGCAGCAGAAAATGGAATTATTAACAAGAGCGGTGCTTGGTATGCATATGAAGGAAATAAAATCGGACAGGGTAGAGAGAATGCAAAGCAGTTCCTGAAAGATAATCCGGAAATCTGTACAACAGTAGAAGCGAAGGTCAGAGAGTTGTTCGGACTGGAAGCTGACGTTGTTGCAGATGCGAAAGCAGATGCTCCGAAAACCGAAAAAGAGAAAAAATAACAGGTTTACATAATATGCTTGTTACAAGAATTACACAACACAATAAAACAAAATATAAAATAGATATTGATTACGAATTCGCCTTTGTTTTGTACAAAGGCGAATTGCATAAATACCGGCTGAAAGAGGGAGAAGAAGTACCGGAAAGTGTGTACCGGGAACTGACACAGGAGGTTCTTCCGAAGCGGGCAAAACTCCGGGCGATGAATCTGCTTACGAAGCGCCCGTACACGGAACGGAAATTGCGCGATAAATTAGAAGAAGGTATGCATTCGCCGGAGTGTATTGATATGGCGATAGACTATGTAAAATCCTTCGGATATTTGGATGACAGGGCATTTGCAACAGATTATATTGCGTATCATATGGAATCGCAAAGTCGCCGTGTGACAGAACAGAAGTTGTTACAAAAAGGTATTGATGCAAAAGTAATCAAGGAATGCATGGATGAATTTGAGCAGCATTCATGTGAAGATATGGAAAAGGAACAAATCCGGCGTCTCTTTTTTAAGAAATACAGCGGGCAAATTCCGCAGGATTGTGCAGAGAAAACAAAGATGATGAATTTCTTTCTAAGAAAAGGATACAGTGTGTCTTCTGTTAAGCGTGCACTGGCAGAAATTTCTTTGGACGATTTATACAATAGTGATTGAAAAAACGGACTAATACTTGACATAACGTCCAAATCAGTTTAGAATTGTATTGTTGTAAATTAGATTTTAGGATGTCTTCTACATACATTCTATAATATATTAGTACAATGAAAATTAAATAAGGAGGTGCTCCTGTACATGCCGGGCATTGTAATTACAATTGTCGCAGTAGTTGTTGCGCTTGTGATTGCTATTCCTGTATCTGCTGTAATCGCAACATCCAGATATAAAAAGAATGTTGAGAGTAAGTTAGGTAATGCAGATGCCAAAGCCAGAGAGATTATTGATGAGGCTTTGAAAACTGCAGAGGCAAAGAAACGTGAGGGCCTGCTCGAAGTAAAAGAAGAGTCTATTCGTGCGAAAAATGAATTGGACAAAGAAATCAAAGAACGTAGAGCAGAAGCACAGCGTTTTGAACGCAGAGTTCAGCAGAAAGAAGAGAACGTCGATAAGAAAGCCGACGCCATCGAGAAAAAGGAAGCAGCATTAATCGCGCGTGAGGAAGAACTTGCAAAGCAGAAGAAAGAAATTGCAAGTCTCAATGAGCAAAGAGTACAGGAACTTGAGCGAATCTCAGGATTAACCTCTGAACAAGCAAAAGAATACTTGTTAAAGATTGTCGAAGATGAAGTGAAACATGAAACTGCTGTCATGATTAAAGAAATGGAGAGCAGGGCAAAAGAAGAAGCAGACAAGAAAGCGAAAGAATATGTAGTAACTGCCATTCAGAAATGTGCAGCTGACCATGTGTCAGAGACTACAGTTTCCGTTGTTCAGCTTCCTAGCGATGAAATGAAAGGTCGTATCATCGGACGTGAAGGACGTAATATCCGTACACTCGAGACAATGACAGGTGTGGATCTGATCATTGACGATACACCGGAAGCGGTTGTTTTATCGGGCTTTGATCCGATTCGACGCGAAGTTGCCAGAATTGCTTTGGAGAAACTGATTGTAGATGGACGTATCCATCCGGCCAGAATCGAAGAAATGGTTGAGAAGGCACAGCGTGAAGTAGAAGTAATGATTAAAGAAGAGGGTGAAAATGCAACACTTGAAGTAGGTGTTCATGGCATTCATCCGGAACTTGTAAGATTACTCGGTAAGATGAAATTCAGAACCAGTTATGGTCAGAATGCATTAAAGCATTCCATTGAAGTTGCACAGTTGTCAGGATTGCTTGCAGCAGAAATGGGACTTGATATCAGACTTGCAAAGAGAGCAGGTTTATTACATGATATCGGTAAAGCTGTTGACCAGGATAGAGAAGGTACTCATATTCAGTTGGGTGCTGAACTCTGTAGAAAGTATAAAGAATCTGCAGTTGTTATCAACGCAGTAGAGTCTCATCATGGTGATGTAGAAGCTCAGTCATTGATCGCATGTATTGTACAGGCAGCTGATACAATTTCTGCGGCAAGACCTGGGGCACGTAGAGAGACTTTGGAAACTTATACAAGCAGATTAAAACAGCTTGAAGATATTACAAACAATTTCAAAGGTGTCGACAAATCTTTTGCTATTCAGGCAGGTAGAGAGGTTCGTGTAATGGTAGTTCCTGAGCAGATATCTGATACCGATATGGTATTGCTGGCTCGCAATATTTCAAAACAGATTGAAAAAGAGCTTGAGTATCCGGGACACATTAAAGTAAATGTTATCAGAGAATCACGAGTAACAGATTACGCGAAATAAAAATTAATACTTGTAAAACAAAAACGAACAAGCCTTGAAAACTCAGTGTTTTCAAGGCTTATCTTATTTTTTTGATTTTATTGTATTTACTATTTTATACTATATTATCCTATGTTATAGGGCGCAATTGGTGTAGAATTGGCGCAAATTTAAAAAGAATAGATCAAGTTCATATTTGAGGGGACAAAATTATACTATTAGTTTATATTCAAAAGGCGCAAGAATACTTAATATATGAGCAAAAGGAGGGAGGAAGATGATAATCTTATTTCCGTCAAGTTTTTTTGACTACAGAAAAGTAGATGAGGATTTACAAAGCGAATATGAAGCAGTTGTTAATACGGGACTTTTTGAAACCAATTTCTTTGACTATAATGCTTGGTTTGATGAGGGACGATTAAAACTTGTCCACAGGCCGGAACAATTGGAAGATGCGGTATATCGCGGCTGGATGATGAAACCGGATAAATATAGAAAATTTTATCAGGAACTTTTCAAACAAAATATTCGGCTTGTAACAACACCGGAGGAATATGAAAAGATGCATGTCTTTCCGAATGTATATGAGTGTTTCGGGGAAGATACGGCACAAATGGACATATTTCCGCTGCATGCGCCGATAGATGTCACTAAGCTGAAAAAGAAGTATGACCGTTTTATGGTGAAAGATTTTGTGAAGTCTGTCAAAGGAACGGAATTTCCGAAGTATTTTGATCAGACGGTGACACAGGATGAATTTGATAAATGGATGGAGACGTTTTACAAGTACAGGGGAAATCTTTTGACGGGTGGAATTTGCATCAAAGAGTATCTGGAACTGAAAAAGTATGATGGACGGACGAATGAATCTAGGGTGTTTTATGTAAACCACGAGGTGGCGTCGGTTAGTCCGAATTCCGCACAGCCGTCTTTTGCAGATAAGGTTCCGCAGGAACTGATAGAAAAATATAAAAATTTAGACAGTGTATATTATACCGTTGACTATGCGCAGCTTTCCGACGGTTCGTGGAAAGTGTTGGAAGCGGGAGACGGAAGTGTTTCGGGACTGTCGGAATTTCAAGACGCCCAAAGTTATTTCAGGGCATTGTATTGTTGCCTAAATGCATAACAGAGGAGTAAAAGGATGTATATCTTTTTTGATATTGACGGAGTACTGAATACAAGTTCACAATGGCAAAAGTTGTTTTCGTTGAATGAAGAATGTATAAAAAACTTTTGCGAGATGGTAAAGCAGACGGGAGGAGAGCCGGTCATGGTTTCTTCCTGGCGGACGGGTTTTATCGCAACGCGTCATGAGGACAACGAAGAGCCTGTCAGACGATTGGAAACCTTGTTTGCACAATATGGTGTGGAGATAAAAGATAAGACACCGAAACTCATCGGTCGTCCGCGCGAAAAAGAAATTGAAAGATTTCTGTATTATCATCCGGCAAAAGAGTATGTGATTATCGACGATGACAGGGCAGAATACATTCAAGTTACGGAGCATAACTATTTTGTGGATGCAAAATGCGGCTTTTCGAAAGCAGACATTGCAGGGGTAAAAAAGCGTGTGCTATAATGAAATATAGCAATTTGAGGGAGAGGCATATGGACATTTTACAAAGCCTGAATGACGAACAAATGGAAGCTGTCACGACAACAGAAGGATATGTGAGAGTCATCGCCGGAGCCGGAAGCGGAAAGACGAAGGCGCTTACGCACAGATACGCTTATCTTGTCCGGGAACTCGGGATTTCGCCGTCGGATATTCTCTGTGTGACTTTTACGAATAAAGCGGCAAATGAAATGAAAAAGAGAATCCGCAAGATGATTGGCGACAGCGACACGGGATTTGTGTGCACGTTCCACGGATTTTGTGTGCAGCTTTTGCGGGAAGATATTCATGTCATCCATTATCCGGAAAAGTTTATGGTTATGGATGAGGATGACGCAGAGACTATTTTGAAAAAAGTGTATGAGGACAGTAAAATTTCATCCAAAACATACACATTTGATATGGCAAGAGACTTGATTTGCGCAAGAAAAGTAAACGATACACTGGAAAGGAAGTACCGGTATATCCGTCAAATGGCGGAACTTTCCAATGAAGGGCTGAAGCAGTTGTATGACACTGCAAAAGACATAAAGGATAAGATTTACTTTGGTTACTTATATGAGCAGAAAAAGTGCTATGCCCTTGATTATGATGATTTGATTACGGTTGCTTTGTATATATTGCGTACAGATGATGAAAAACGCAAAAAGTGGCAGGAAAAGATGATGTATGTCATGGTCGATGAGTTTCAGGATGTGAGCAGACTAAATTATGATTTGGCTGAGATTTTAAGCGGTTATCATAAGAATTTGTTTATCGTAGGTGATCCGGACCAAACGATTTATTCCTGGCGTGGAGCAAATGTAGAATACATACTTGGATTTGACAAGCAGTTTCCGGATGTTAAGACGATTTTTTTGAATAAAAACTATCGTTCTTCACCGGAGATTTTGAATGCGTCGAATTCCTTGATTGAAAAGAATAAAAACAGAATTGAAAAGCAGCTTGTTGCCACATGCGAGAAAAATGTTCCGGCAATCTTTTTCCATGCAAAGACGACAAAACTTGAAGCAGACTGGATTGCAGCGCAGATTGAACAGTTAGTGGAAAAGGGGAAAACCTACAGTGATGTGGCGGTCCTTTACCGGTCGCATTTTGTGTCGCGCAGTGTGGAAGAAGCATTTTTAAATAGGAAAATACCATATATACTTTACAGCGGAGTTGAGTTTTACAGAAGAAAAGAGATTAAGGACATTCTGGCGTATTTGCGGATGTTGATTCACGCGGATGACTTGTCGTTCCAAAGAGTGGTCAATGAACCGCGCCGCAACATCGGAAAGAAACGCATGGAGTTTTTGAAAGAATATGCCAAGGCAAATGATGTGTCATTGTATAAAGCGTTGACGGATCATTTAGAAGATGACATGTTCGGCAATACGAAGGCTGCGGAGTTTGTTGCCCTGGTAGAAACGTACCGGAATAAATATGAAGCGATGAGTGTGTCGGATTTGATGGCGGAAGTACTTGACAGGAGCGGATATGAGGCGATGCTCCGGGAACAGGGAGAGCAGGAGCGGCTTGACAATCTGTCTGAACTGAAACAATCTATTTATGAGTATGAGAAAACGGCCGGTGAGGAATGCAGTCTCAGTGATTATTTGCAGAGCATAGCATTGTTTACCAATTCCGACCGGGATGAAAAAAGAGCAGCAGTAAAGATGATGACGATTCATACGGCCAAGGGCCTTGAGTTCCCGTATGTGTTTGTCTGCGGTCTTAACGAAGGCGTTTTCCCGAGTAAGCATGTGGAGACTAAGGAGCAGCTTGAAGAAGAACGCCGTATGGCCTATGTGGCATATACAAGGGCGGAGCGAGCACTTTTCTTGAGCGATGCGGAAGGCGTCAATTTTGACGGTGGGTTCCGTTTTCCTTCCCGTTTCATATTTAATACGGACAAAGCGTTTTTAGATTATGCAGTAGAACTTGAAGAGCGGCTGAAAGAAGACAGTGTCAGATATATCGAAGAAAATGAGACTCGCATAGGTGTCCGTCAGATTGGATTTAATGTGGGTGATAAAGTAAATCACAAAGTATTCGGCCCGGGAGAAATCGTCGAAGTCCGGCAGGAGCAGGCGGTTCTAGTTATAAAGTTTCAAAAATTTGAGACGGTCAGAAATTTAAGTTTCGACGCACCGATCACCAAAGAATAGGGAGGATGATCCAATGAACAACAGCCACTATAAACAGTTACTTTTACTGGCGCAGGAGATTGCGACAAAAGCGCATGAGGGGCAGGTAGATAAGGCGGGAGTGCCTTATATTCATCATCCGAAAACCGTAGCATCCTTCTGTAGCAGTATACAAGGGAAGATTGTCGGATGGCTTCACGATGTTGTGGAAGATACGGATGTGACGATGGATGACTTGCGCGCGCAAGGGTTTGATGAGGAACTGTTAGAAGCGCTTGACTGTGTAACAAAGCCGGAAACCGGATATGATGAGAGAGTCTATTATGAGCGCATTAAGGCAAATCCGCTTGCAAAAGAAGTGAAACTTGCAGACCTGAAACACAATTCCGATATGTCAAGAATTCCGGAAGGTCTTTCTAAGGAGCAACATGCAAAATGGATCAGACGGAAAGAAAAATATTTGGAGCATATTGCGTATCTTAAGGCTGAATAATTAAGGGACGGTAAAAAATAAGAAATGATTGTTCTTTTCCGGAGGAGTATGCTATAATTAATAAAAGATAAGAGATGGGAGGCGATCCTATGAAGTGTATCAGAACTGCAATTGAAGCAGAGGTTTTTGAATACGAGAGCGGAAAACAGTTAGAGGATGGATTTGCGCTTTATGAAAAAGTGATTACAAACGGATTTGCGGATCTTGAAAATCTTGTAATCGTGGAAAAGGATGGCCAGATGTTATGCCCATATGTAAAAAACCGCCGTGGCTGTACATTTATTAAAAAAGGCGATTTTATTATTTTAGACGGTGACGGCACAAAGCATGTGTGCGGTCCGGATAAAATTTGGCAGAGATATCAGAAAGTGGAGGAGTGAAAGACATGTATATAGTATTAGGTGGCGGACTGCTTGTTGTGATTATAGCAGTGATTATAGCGGTAGTATCAGCAGTGACATCTGCGGTAGCAGCAAGTGAAGATATTGAAGAATAGGTCTTGTGAAAATCACCAAAACTTCCTATGAAGCCTTGGTGATTTTTTATATGCGACAAATAACTTATCTCTTGTCACAATGCGTCTTGTGTAGTAAAATAGACAAAGATTGTGATTGTATACAATTATCCAAAGATAGAATTAAGGATGGTGTCAGTATGAAAGCATACAAAGAATTAAGCAGAGAAGAGCTTTTAGAACTTCAGGGCGCGTTGAATAAAGAATATGCGGATGCAAAAGGAAAAGGTCTCAGCCTTAACATGGCAAGAGGTAAGCCGGGATTTTCCCAGCTTGATATTGCGATGCCTATGCTTGATGTGGTAAACAGTTCCTCAGATATGAGAACCGTACTCGGAAACGATACACGTAACTACGGAGATTTGGACGGTATCGGCGAGTGCAGAAGATTGATGGCGGATATGATGGGAGTGAAGAAGGACAATGTTGTTGTCTGCGGTAACTCCAGTTTGAATATTATGTATGATACGGTGTCACGTTCCATGACAAAAGGTGTGAACGGTTCTACACCATGGTGTAAGCTTGACAAGGTAAAATTCCTTTGCCCGGTTCCGGGATATGACAGACATTTTGCAATTACGGAGTTTTTCGGTATTGAAATGATTCCGGTTCCTCTTTATGAAGATGGTCCGGATATGGATATGGTGGAAAAATATGTCAGCGAAGATCCTGCGGTAAAGGGTATTTGGTGTGTCCCGAAGTACTCAAACCCGACAGGTATCACATATTCTGATGAGGTAGTCAGGCGTTTTGCAAATTTAAAACCGGCAGCGGAAGACTTCAGGATTTTCTGGGATAATGCATACTGTATTCACCATTTATATGATGAAGAACAGGCAGAGATTTTAAATATTTTGGAAGAGTGTGAAAAAGCCGGAAATCCGGACATGGTGTATATGTTTGCATCGACTTCTAAAATCAGCTTCCCGGGTTCAGGCGTATCAGCAGTGGCTTCTTCGCAGGCGAACGTTGATTTTATCGAAGCCCAGATGACAATCCAGACAATCGGCCATGATAAGATTAATCAGCTCAGACATTCAAGATTCTTTATAGATATTGATGGTTTAAAAGCGCACATGAAGTTGCATGCAGATTTGCTCAGACCGAAGTTTGAGGCAGTTCTTGAAACATTAGAGTCAGAACTTTCGGGACTTGGAATCGGTGAGTGGACAAATCCGAAAGGCGGATATTTTATTTCCTTCGAGGCGATGGATGGTTGTGCAAAAGCAATTGTTGCAAAATGTAAAGAAGCAGGAGTTGTCCTGACAGGTGCAGGTGCGACTTTCCCATACAAAAACGACCCGAAAGACAGCAATATCCGAATTGCTCCTTCTTTCCCGACTCCGGAAGAGATGAAAGCGGCGACAGAGTTATTTGTGCTCTGCGTAAAACTGGTATCTGTGGAAAAACTTTTGGCGGAGATGTAAAATGGAACGAGTAGAAAAAATAGAGCGCCTTGACCGCAAGTTGGTTCATGAGGGTGCTGTAATTAATATTTATGAAGATACGGTGCAGATTCCGAACGGAAATGTGGCAGTTTGGGATTTTATCGGTCACAAAGGTGCAGCGGCGGTTGTTCCGGTTTGTGAGGACGGACGGATTTTAATGGTGCATCAGTACAGAAATGCGCTTGACCGCGAGACCATAGAGGTTCCAGCAGGCGGAAGAGACAGTAAGGAAGAACCTTATCTGACATGCGCGTATCGTGAACTTGAGGAAGAAACCGGATATCGTGCAGAAAAAGATGATTTTGAATTTTTAATTTCCTTAAAAACAACAGTGGCGTTTTGTGATGAGCAGATTGAAGTTTATGTGGCCAGAAATCTGAAAAAAACGCACCAGCATTTGGATGAAGATGAGTTTATCAACGTGCAGGCATACGAGCTTTCGCAGCTGCTTGAAATGATTTTTGCGGGTAAAATGCAGGATGGAAAAACAGTGGCAGCAATACTTGCATACAGTGCAAAATACGGACAGAATAAATAAAACATCAGATAGAAACAGGAGTGGACAACTTCTGTTTCTATTTTTTTACTCCCGTGCATATATTGAACAAGTAGTATGGGAGGCGGAGATAGCGATGAAGTCACAGAATAGACAAACACAGGTTGTGTTTTTTCTCGCCGGGTTTCTGCTCGGGATTATATATATTTATGTTACGGGTGATGAAAAAGGAGAAGGGGTGGACCTTTTCAGTGCGCAGAATTTGATGCAGTTTCAATATCAGGATGTGGTTTATGAAGATTATCTGGCCTTTCTTTTGCGTAAAAGAATAGTTGTGTTAGCGGTAATGGTAGTTTTGTCGTTGGCAGTAGCAGGGAAGTATTTGCTGTCCGGATTTCTCATGCTGTTTGGGTGCAGTATGGGGAGTATGTTGGCTGTCTTGATTTTACGCTATGGATGGAAGGGGATGATCTTGTTTTTTGCACTTATTTTTCCGCAGGATTTTGTGTATTTGCCGGTAGTATTTGGATGGGTTGCTTTTTTTGCAGAATGGAACGATAAGTTATTTGGTGAAAGAAGCATGTTGTATCGGCGCGGGGCAGAAAAGAGAAAGAATATCACAAGATGTTTTCTGTTGTTTGCGGTTACAATAATCGGAATTGTACTGGAGTGTTATGTAAATCCTTTATTCGTAAAATATTGTTTGAAAATTTTTTGAAAAATATTTTTTACAATATGTAGTGGCGTGAGAAAATTATGTAATCCACATGTTGCGATTTTGGACTTTTTTGGGGGAAAAGTGCTGAAAATGCGGTGAAAATAGTATTTGATTTTATTTGATTTTGCACGTATAATGAATTTCAGACGTCTGTTTAGATGACATAACTACGTATTGAGGAAGGGTTTCATTCATAATGGAGAGGGAAGTACAACAGTTTATTTCATATTTACATAATGTTAAACAAACTTCACAGAACACGGAGTTGTCATACAAAAGAGACCTTGCCAAAGTATGCCATTTTTTGGCACAGAGAGGCATTACAAGTGTTTCGGCAATAAAAGCAGATGATCTGAAGGATTATATTAAGGATTTGGAAGGACAGAAGTTAGCAGCTGCGACAGTTTCGCGTAATATTGCATCGATTAAGGCCTTTTGTCAGTATATGCTCGCAGAAGGAAAGATTTCTTCTGATGTCAGCCAGAATTTAAAAGCTCCGAAGATTGAGAAAAAAGTTCCGGAGATTTTGACGATGGACGAGGTGGCAGCACTTTTGGAACAGACAGAAGGAGACAGTCCGAAGGAAATTCGTGACAAAGCGATGTTGGAACTTTTGTATGCGACCGGAATCCGTGTGACAGAACTTATTACATTGAAAGTACAGGATGTCAGTGTTCCGATGTGCTATATCATGTGTAAAGATGCCCATAAAGAGAGAATGATACCGTTTGGAAACAAAGCAAAGGCTGCACTTGCGCGTTATTTGGATGGTGTGAGAGATGAGATGGTGGAGGACAAGTCTTCCGATGTATTATTTGCAAACTGTTCCGGAAAACCGATGAGCAGACAGGGCTTTTGGAAATTAATTAAGCACTATGCAAAGAAAGCCGGTATTACAGCGGATATTACACCGCACACACTCAGACATTCATTTGCAGCACATTTGGTGGAAAACGGAGCCGATCTTAAGAGTGTTCAGGAAATGCTCGGACATTCCGATATTTCGACGACACAGATTTATGCCAATATGAATCATAACAGAATTCGCGAGGTATATGCGAAAGCGCATCCGAGAGGATAAAGATTTTTAAAGAGAGCTGTAAAGGCTCTCTTTTTTGTGAAAAAAACAGAATTGTTAGATTTCTAAGTTGTCACTTTTTCAGACATACTGCATATATATATAAAAAGAGCATATGAGGCAAATATGTATTTGGATGACTTTTGTCAAAAAGAAGTAATCAGTATCCGCGACTGCAGAAAACTCGGAAATGTTACGAATTTGGAGTTTGATTCCTGCAGTGGATGTATATGTCAGATTATTGTCAGGGAGAAATGCGGACTGAAAGGGTTCTTCGGAGTAGGGGAGGAAATATGTATTCCGTTTCAAAAAGTGAAACAAATCGGGCCGGATATTATTTTAGTGGAAGTTTAAGTTGACATAATTTGCTAATTCATTTATACTGAAAATGGTTAACATTTGTTAACATAAATACGTTAGATGAGGTGAAAAAATATGAAATGCCCGTTTTGTGGACATGAAAACACGAGAGTTATCGATTCGAGACCGGCTGATGAAAACAATTCTATCCGCCGCAGACGTGTGTGCGATGAATGTGCGAAGCGTTTTACGACGTATGAGAAGGTTGAGACGATTCCGCTTATCGTAATTAAGAAGGATAATAACAGAGAAACTTATGACCGCTCCAAAATTGAGGCGGGTGTTCTTAGGGCATGTCATAAGAGACCGATCAGTGCAAACCAGATTAATCAGCTTGTAGATGAGGTCGAAACAGAAATTTTCAATCGTGAGGAAAAAGAAATTTCAAGTTCCGAAATCGGTGAACTTGTTATGGACAAACTAAAAAATCTGGAAGCTGTTGCATATGTGCGTTTTGCATCCGTATATCGCGAGTTTAAGGATGTCAACACATTTATGGATGAGCTTAAGCGTGTGCTGAACAAATAATTAAGGAAAAAGCGTTTTTTGACGATATAGAATACAGAGAGAAAATATCCGAAGAAGGAGGTGCCATGTATGTCAATTGATAGAATCGGTCAGTACGGCGGTTTTTATAACCAGTATAGATTACCGGAAATTCATCAGGTTTCCGTAGAAGATGTAAAGAAACAGGACGAGCAGCTGTCAAAGCAGCAGAGCGTAGAGACGCCGAAGATTGACTACGCACAGCAGCCTTCTAATCAGGCGCCGCGCATGGCAAATCTGGAAGATATTTCTTTGACATTTCATACAAATGAAACGTACGATTACATAGGCAGAGATGCCGACCTACAAAATCTTGATATGATGAGTGCGATTTCTGATATGCAGAAAGATAAGGTGCTGGAGCAGTATCAGTATTTTGTAGGACCGAAGGAGATGGCAGGCCCGGTTGTGACGCAGACTCCGGACGGTATGGTAGTTCAGAAATAACGTTAAAATTTAAAAGACACCTTACGCAGGTGTCTTTTTTTGAGAAAAGAGCAGGAGATACTATGTTTCAGAAATTATATCCGAAAGAATATATGAAATCAACGTACGATATTGATTTTGCGGCGTTTCGTGCAAAGGGATACCGTGCTGTAATTTTTGATATCGATAATACACTTGTTGAGCACGGAGCTCCGGCGGATGAGAGAAGCATTGAGCTGATAGAGAGATTGAAAGCACTTGGTTTTGACATTATGCTGCTTTCCAACAACAAAGAACCGCGCGTGAAGATGTTTAATGATGCAGTGCATGTAAATTATATTTTTAAGGCGGGAAAACCGGGCACAAAAAATTATCATGCAGCGATGGTGATGATGGGGAGCAATTTGACGAATACACTTTTTGTGGGAGACCAATTGTTTACGGATGTGTGGGGAGCAAACCGCGCGGGTATTTATTCGATTTTGGTACAGCCGATTGACAAAAAAGAAGAAATTCAAATTGTGTTAAAACGGTATTTAGAAAAAATCGTATTGTATTTTTATAAAAAGGCAGAGGAAAAAAAGAATGGACATTAACGGAAAGACAAGGACCTGCGGTCTGATCGGAAATCCGGTGGAGCATACGCTTTCTCCGGTCATACATAACAATTTGGCAGATATGCTCGGAATCAATTTGACCTATGTTCCTTTTTTGGTAGAAGAGGAAGGGCTTGGTAAAGCGGTAGAAGGAGCCTATGAATTGAATATTCTCGGGATGAATGTGACAGTTCCGCATAAAAGTGCTGTCGTTGCAAGTTTAAAAGAAATCGATGATTTGGCGGCAAAAATCGGTGCTGTCAATACGCTTGTGCGCTGTGAGGGCGGATACAAAGGGTATAATACCGATATGAGCGGACTTTTTCGTGCGATGCAGACAGAAGGCATCGGCCTCAAAGATGAGACAGTACTTATTCTCGGAGCCGGGGGGGCGGCAAGAGCTGTGGCATTTCTTTGTGCGCAGGGCGGTGCAAAGCAGATTTATATCTGTAACCGTACGATGGAAAAAGCACAGGAAGTAGCGGCGGAAATCAGAGAGCGTGCAGAATTTGATAAGATTACTGCAACGCAGTATAAAGATATTGCGGATCTTCCGGGGGATAAATTTTTGGCGATTCAGTGTACGAGCGTAGGGTTGCATCCGAATGTAGCGGATGTCGTGCTGGCAGACGGACCGGTGTATGACAGAATCCATACAGGTGTCGATTTGATTTACCGGCCGTATGAAACAAGGTTTATGAAATTGGTAAAAGCGCATGGCGGGAAGACAATGAATGGTCTGAAGATGTTGCTGTATCAGGGAATTATAGCGTTTGAACTTTGGAACGGCTGTGATGTGAGCCGGGAGCAGGCAGAGCCGATATTACAAAAGATGAAGGAAGAACTTGGGATTTATGAGTAATGTGATTTTGATTGGATATATGGGATGCGGAAAGAGCACGGTCGGAAAAAGGCTTTCATACCGTTTGAAAATGCCGTATGTGGATACGGATAAGCTGATTGAGACCAAGCAAGGGACAAGTATCAGTGAGATTTTTGCAAAAGAAGGAGAACCTGCGTTTCGTGATATGGAAACAGAGTGTGTAAAAAGCCTGTTTGATTTTAAGCAGGATTATGTAATTGCAGTCGGCGGCGGACTTCCGATGCGCGAGGAAAACAGAGCGCTTATGAAAAAACTGGGCAAGGTTGTTTATTTGCGCGCAAAGCCGGAGACGATTTATGAGCGCCTGAAAGATGATACAACCAGACCTCTTTTGCAGGGCGATGACCCGATGGGGAAAATCAATGCAATGATTGCGAAAAGAGGACCGGTGTATGAATCGGCGGCAGATTATGTGATTGATGTGGATGAGAAAAATTTTGAGGAGATTCAAAATGAGATAGAGGAGGCAGTTTCCAAATGAAAATACTTGTGTTAAACGGACCGAATTTAAATTTCTTGGGAATCCGTGAGCCGGAGATATACGGAAAACAGACCTATCAGGATTTGCTTGATATGCTGAATGAAAAAGCACAGAAAGAGGGCTTTGAGCTTTCGGCAAAACAGAGCAATCATGAAGGACAGCTGATTGACTGGATTCAGGAGGCTTATTTTGACGGAACGGACGGTATTGTTATCAATCCGGGGGCGCTTACACATTATAGCTATGCACTTTTCGATGCGCTTTCATCCGTGACAACGATTCCGAAAATTGAGATTCATATTTCGGATATTACAAAGAGAGAAGGATTCCGTAAGATTTCCCTGACAAAGGATGCATGTGACAGGCAGATATACGGACATGGTTTTGAAGGATATCTTATGGCTATCGATGCAGCACTCGAGCTGGCAAGAAAAAAATAGTTGAAAAAAGTAGTATTTTAGTATACACTAGTAAAGAATTATGTTGTGAATAAATTTAGGAGGAAATAGATTATGATTTCAGCAGGTGATTTCAGAAATGGTGTTACGATTGAGGTAGAAGGAAATATTTTCCAGATCATCGAATTCCAGCATGTTAAACCGGGTAAAGGAGCTGCATTCGTACGTACCAAATTAAAAAATATTATCAGTGGCGGTGTTGTAGAAAAAACTTTCAGACCGACTGAGAAATGCCCGCAGGCACGTATCGACAGAAAAGATATGCAGTATTTATACGCTGACGGCGATCTTTACAACTTCATGGATGTTGAGTCCTTTGAGCAGATTGCACTTAACCAGGATGCAGTCGGCGATGCTATGAAATTTGTAAAAGAAAACGAAATGGTTAAAATGTGTTCTCACAACGGCAAAGTATTTGCAGTTGAGCCACCTCTTTTCGTAGAGTTAGAGATTACAGAGACAGAGCCTGGATTCAAAGGTGATACAGCAACAGGTGCTACAAAGCCTGCAGTTGTTGAGACAGG
>JAZQDJ010000065.1:0-19045 GCA_045546735.1 Lachnospiraceae bacterium
CTACAGTACAAACTGAGCAGACCGTGATGCAAATCATGGGGTCGGGTCACAGGAGTGACAGTGGAATGATACATCCACGGGACAGTAGTTGCTATTACTGATTCGTGGGTGTTTTTTTATACTTTTTTATCAAAACATTTCTTGGAAAACGTCCACATATATCAAGTGACATAGAGTTATCTTAAGTGAGCCGGAGGTAACGGATATGAAAAACAACAATGAAATGATGATTGCAAACCGAGTGTCAGCGATTACAATTGCGGAAAACATCTTACTTGCTTTATTTAAGTTGGTGGCGGGGATTGTTGCGCATTCCGGTGCAATGTTCAGTGATGCGGTTCATTCTGCATCGGATGTATTTAGTACGTTTGTGGTTATGATAGGTATTAAGTTGGCAGCGAAAGAACCGGACAAGGAGCATCCGTACGGACACGAGCGCTTGGAATGCGTAGCTGCGATACTTTTGGCATTTGTTTTATTTGTTACAGGTCTCGGTATCGGGATAGGGGCATTGAAAAACATTTTGCAGGGGAATTACAGTCAGTTGCAAATACCGGGAATGCTTGCTTTGGTGGCTGCGGTTTTGTCGATTGTCGTTAAGGAAGGAATGTATTGGTACACCCGGTATTATGCAAAGAAAATCGATTCGGCAGCACTTATGGCTGATGCGTGGCACCACCGTTCGGATGCACTATCCTCGATAGGAGCGTTGATAGGTATCGGAGGGGCAAGACTTGGTTTTCCGGTGATGGATTCGGTTGCAAGTCTGGTTATTTTTGTTTTTATTGCCAAGGCAGCTTATGATATTTTTAAAGATGCCATGGATAAAATGGTGGATCATTCCTGTGATGAAGAAACGGAAAAGCAGCTTTATGAGTGTGTCATAAAAAACGGAAATGTTTTGGGAATTGATTTGTTGCAGACACGTATTTTCGGCAATAAAATATATGTAGACGTGGAGATACAGGTCGACGGTTCTTATACGCTGCAAAAAGCACATGAAATTGCGGAAGAAGTACATGATGAGATTGAGTGTGGATTTCCGAAAGTAAAACACATTATGGTACATGTAAATCCGGCAAAAACGGATTTGGATAAGGAGGAAAAAGCATGACAGAAGGTATCATGGCATTTATCTTGTGGGTATGTGTCAGTTTGATTTTTATCGTAATCGGTATATATGATTTGCGCGCAAAAGAGGTGGTCGGATTTTGGGCTAACGCAAAGAAGCCACCGGTAAAAGAGGAAGATTTAAAAGCGTATAACAGGGCAGTCGGAATTTTGTGGATTGTGTACGCTGTTGTGCTTATGTTGCTTGGGTTACCTCTGTTAGCAGGTGATAACTCGCCGCTTATTGTAATTACGCTGCTCGGAGCAGTTGCAGAGGTTGTGGCGCTTATGGCGGTTTATGTGCTTGTGATTGAGAAAAAATATTGTAAAAAACAGTGATTTAACATATATAAAGTAAAAAAAGCATACTCTGTAATGGAGGTGCTTTATGAAGGTTAATGTTAAAAAACTTGTGATTTGTATAGCAATCCCTTTGGCTGTAGGAGCCGTATCAGCGTTGTTGACGCGTGGAGCTATGTCAGAGTTCGGTAGGTTGAGACAACCGCCGTTGTCACCGCCTGCGTGGCTGTTTCCGGTAGTTTGGACCATTCTTTATACGTTGATGGGAATATCATCCTATTTGTTTTCGGAAGCAAATGTAGCCGGCAATGAAAAAGAAAGTGCACTTGCAACGTATTTTTATCAGTTAGTGGTAAATTTTTTGTGGCCGATTTTCTTTTTTAATTTCGGATGGTATTTGTTTTCGTTTTTCTGGCTGTTGCTGCTTTGGGGATTGGTTTGGAGGATGATACAACAGTTTGGCATGATAAATAAAATAACTGCATGGATGAATGTTCCGTATATCATTTGGTTGACAATTGCCGCATATCTGAATTGGGGGATTTGGTGGTTGAATAGATGAATCATGGTAAGTACCGCTTGCGTAAGTTTATTGCGTAAGCGGTTTTTTGTATGAATAAGAGTTATGAAACAAAACAAATCGGCCGATATAGATATTGATACAGTATGTCTAAAGCGAAACGGATTTCGCGATGTAAAATTCAAGGAGGAATGTATATGAAAAATGTATCGGAAACAGCGTATGGCGGAGTGCATGCGTACGCAGCAAATTATGCACAGGAAGTGCAAAAAGCAGCCCCGGTAAATGCGGCGCAGAGAAACTACGGAAAGACCATCGGTAAACCGCAGTTGTCGGAGGAGGCAGCCAAACTTTATGATGAGCTGAAAAAGAAATATTCAGACATGGATTTTACGCTTGTCTCACGGGATATGGTTGGTATGGCAAAGCAGATGGCGCCGGGAATGGGTAATCCGGACAAGATGGTTGTCCTGATAGATGAGGACAAACTTGAGCAGATGGCGGCGGACCCCAAATTCCGTCAGGAGATTGAAGGTAAAATTATGTCTGCAAAGCAGCAGATGCCGCAGCTGACGCAGATGATGCAGAAAAACAGCGCAATCTCCCAAGTGGGAATGCAGTTTACTAAGGACAACCGTGCACAGTTTTTTGCGGTGGTAGATAAGTCGTTTAAGGATTTGAATGTTCGTATTGCTGAGAAGCGGGCACAGAAAAAGGCAGATGCAAAGGCAGCAGAGAAAAAAGAGGCCAAGGCAGAGCAGAAAGAAAAATTAGAGGAAAGACTGGCAGAAAAACTGCATGGTGAAGGGGCTGTGGAAGCAATCCCGGAAGAATATGAGGTTATAACCGCGGATTCGATAGAAGAGCTGATGCAGAAAATAGATGACTATATGTTTTTGCTGCGGAGTGATACCGTTTTGACACAGCAGGAGATGGCGGTCGGACAACATATAGATTTTAAGGGCTGATGAAAGGGGCGGTTTTATGAATATAAGCATAAATATGAATGCGGATGTCTCGAAAAGTGTTCCGTCAGCATACACAGGAAAAGTGCAAAAATCGTTCTCGCTTGCCCATGAAGCGAAAAATCCGATTGCAGAGCGAAAGGCACAGGCATTTGAGAAAGCAAGAAAGATTGTGTCTGATGCATTTAAAGGTGAAAAGAAAATAGATGCAGAACTTCAGGAACTTCGGGATTTGTCGGCAAGACTGACAGAAGATAATAAAGAGAAACTTGACCAAATCAGTCAAAACAAGGCAGAGATGGAGCAGTTAAAGCAGACCTATGGTATAACGGAGGACGGTCAGGAACAAAAAGACTTGGAAATTCTGATGAAAAACAACGATTCTTACTATGATCCGTCCGTGCAGCTTACTGAGGAAGAGCAAAAACGCTATCATGAAATTATGTCGGAAGGACAGACGGAATACCAGTCCCGGATGATGGAGCGTCATTCTGAAAATAATCGTCTGCAGAGAGAAATGCAGGAAAATCTGGCGGCAATTCATGCGAATGGTTCCGCACTTCGTTTTGTCAAGGGTGAGAGGCTGAAATCAAATCCGATAAAAGATGCAGAGGATGCGGCCGAAAAGGTGATAGCAGCGGAGAGTGATGCAATCAAAGGAGAAATTGTCGGTAATGCACTTGACCATATGCGGGATGAGTTGCAGGAAAAGGTCACGGATGCGGAGAAACTTGCAGAGCAGAAAACTGAGAGGGAAGAGCAAATTGCCCAGGTGCAGGAAACTGTGGAAGAGCAAAAACAGCAAATAGAAGAGATAAGCAAGGATGCAAAAGAATATGCACAGGCAGTAGAACCGGAAGACATTATAAATATACAGGAGCAGATACAGGCAGAAATCGATAAGGTGCTTGAGGAATTGAAACTCTTAGCAGAAGATCTGAAGGGCAATTCGATTGATAAGTTGATATAAAAGAAGGTGAGATCGTGAAAACAGTTTTATGTTACGGAGACTCTAATACCTATGGTTTTAATCCGGAAAACGGGCTGCGTTATCCGAAGGAAGTTCGTTGGACAGGCAGACTGCAGAGCCTGCTCGGAGAAGACTATGTGGTAGTGGAAGAGGGATGTAACGGACGTACAACGGTATTTGAAGATCCGTTGGAAGGCTGGAAGAAGGGGATTGATTATCTGAGGCCGTGTTTGAATACGCATAAACCGGTGGATATCGTGATTTTAATGCTCGGTACAAATGATCTCAAAGAGTTGTTTGCAGCGAATGCCAAAGATGTAGCAGGAGGCGTGGAGCAACTTGTAGAAATCATTCAGACCTTTACGGTAGAAAAACAAGGATTTGCGCCGAAAGTTATTTTGGTTTCGCCTCCGGAAATAGGGGAAGGAGTATGCGATGGTGCTTTTTCGTCTTCGTTCGGAATGCGTGCGGTACAAGAGTCAAGGAAACTTGCTGCATATTATAAAGATATTGCGGATAAAAAGGGGTGTCTGTACTTGAATGCGGCGCAACATATTATGCCGTCAACAGCAGATTATGTGCACCTCGGGCCGGAAGGACATGAGATTTTAGCGGAAGTGCTTTGCATATTAATTACCAAAAAAATGTAATATGATAATTTGAGAAAAGACCGGTTATGCCGGTCTTTTCTTTGTCATGCTTTGGGTGTATAATATAGATACCGAACAAAATGGTCGAGGAGGTGTCTTATGTCAGAACATAAAATGCTTTCCGCGGAGGAAATGCTGGAGAAAATTTTTAGTTATATGAATCAGTTGACGGAAGAAAAAGATTTTTCTACGATCATACAGATTTTAACAGATTTGGGGCGCACGCTCGTGAATGCAGACAGGGCATCGTTTTGGATGTGGGATCGCCGGAACAGGCAGCACTACACGATTATAGCGCTTGATAACGGCAAAATTACGGTTCCGGAAGGGAAAGGAATTGTCGGAGCTTCTATTTTGAAAAATGAGACGATATTGATTAATGACGCTGAGCAGGATTATCGTTTCGCATCGAATGTAGACAAGGATACGGGATATAAGACAAAATCCATTCTTTGTATGCCTGTTACAGATTCTTCGGGGGCAGTGATCGGTGCTTATCAGGCGATTAATAAACTCGATGAAAACGGTGAACACGGAGAGTTTACCGAGGAGGATACAAAACGCCTTGCGTTAGCTGCGGTTTACTGCGGAAAAATGTTGGAATCCCATTTGCTTTACAGTGAAAGTTATATGGATCCGGTGACAAAACTCCGTAGCAGAAAAGGGTTTTATGAGTATTACAATAAGCGTATTCTTCCGTTTTTGCTTCAGGATAAGGTTTCTGTGGTAATGGCGGATATTGATATGTTCAGCTTAATTAACCGGATTCACGGCAAGAGTATCGGAGATGTAGTGTTGAAGGAATGTGCGGATCTTATTACCTACAAACTTCAGCTGGATGATGAGGCGGTCCGTTGGGAAAGAGATTGTTTCCTGATTCTTCTGCCGAAACTGTCGGTTACGGAGGCGGTACGGTTTGCAGAGCAACTTCGGGAAGAAATTGAAAATGCAGAGTTTGTGTATGGTGATTACAAAATCCGTATCACGATGTCTTGTGGTGTCAGTGAAATGAAATTCGAGAATTCATCCGATGACAATATCGGACTTGCGATGAGCAAGTTAATAAAAGCAAAAGAACTCGGTCGAAACCGGGTGGAATGTTAGTTAGCAGGAGGAAACAAAAGTGGTTATATCATTTACAGAGATGGAAGAAAAAACTTTGCCCAATTTTAAGGGAGGCGAAAAGCAGTATGATGTCAAAATGTTTGTTGAAGGCAATAATAAGATTATGCAGGGAAGACTTATTCCGGGGGCATCTATCGGTGTACATACGCATGAGACAGATTGTGAGGTTATTTTTATTACATCCGGTTCCGGAAAAGTAATTGATGACGGGGAAGAAAGAAAAGTATGTACGGGCATGGCGCTGTTTTGTCCAAAAGGTCATTCTCATACACTGATCAATGACGGAGCGGCAGATCTTTGTTTCTATGCAGCTGTGATTGAGCAGTAGGGAGTGGATTATATGATAGAAAAAGAGAAGTTTATGCTTGCAACAATGGAGGAAGCAGAGAGGATTCTGGCATTTTATCATTCTTTCATCGGAACATGCGGCTGTACATGGGATGAAGGTTATCCGGCCATGGAGCATGTCCTTATGGATATTGAAAAGGATAATCTGTTTTTGCTAAAGGATGAAAAGGGTATTGTTGCTGCGATTTCTATTGACTCTGACGAGCAGGTAGATGCGATAGAAAAATGGACGATCAAAAACAGCAAAGAGGCAGCCCGCCTTGCGGTACGTGAAGATATGCAGGGGAAAGGGATTGCCCGTGATATGCTTGGGCTTTTGATGGCAGAACTAAAACGACGCGGATACGAGGGGATTCATTTCCTTGTCAGTCCGGGAAATCCGGCTGCGCTCGCAAGTTATAAGAAATTAGAATTTGATAACCTCGGTACAGAATTTATGTATGGCCGTGAATGGTTTTGTTATGAGAAAAGAATATAAAAAAGATCGGATCACAGAGGCGGATCCGGTCTTTTTTTTGAAATTAATTCGTTTATGATGAGTGCATCCTGAAGATGAATGTGTCCTTCTAACACTTTTTGAATATTTTGAAGGTTTCCGCCCACATTTTTCCGGAATTGTGTGGGGGTACATCCTATGTATTTCCGGAACATTTTGTTGAAATAACTGCTGGAGTTAAAACCGACTTTAATCGCAATTTCGGAAACGGAAATACGTTCCGTGTTTTGTACAATCATGATTGCTGCCGAATAGACACGGTATTTAATCAGATATTCAAACGGTGTAATGGAAAGACGCCGTTTGAAGCACCGGCAACATTCGCTTTTACTGATATGTACAGAAGAAGCGATGTTTTCTAATGAAATCTGCTCCATATAGTGGCCGGCAATATAGGTAAGTATTTTTTTTACCCGGTCTTCATCAAGAATTGTCTGTGTATTTTCAGTCAGCGGCATAGAAGTGCGCTTGAGCGCGCCTTGGAGTGCGCTGATCCAAAGTTCGCATAAAAGAGCCCGGGTGCTGAGTTCATAGCCGAAGGCACATTGCTCATTTGTGTGAATAATCTGACGGAGTAAAGCGGTAATGGAATCGCCGGCTCGGTTATCTGCTTTTAATAAATAATATTTTAAATTGTGATTCGAAGAAATCGGATCCAAATATTTGGAGCGTATCACAGGATTATTTACATCCATGAAAAGCGAAGGATGAAAGACAACCGAATAGTAGATGCAGTCACAATCATTATATGGTTTTACGCGATGGATTACATTCTGATTGATTAACAGACAGTCGCCTGCTGACAGTATAAAATTTTGGTCAGCAACAAGGAACTGGGCAGTTCCGTCTGTGACATAAATATACTCAAATTCTTCGTGCCAATGCCAGTAAACAAGCTCGAGATACATTTTCTGAGAATCTACATGGTAGAGGGCCAGCGGATAGTCCGGAGTTCCGTGTTCTTTGGTTTCGTATAAATCATCGCGGACATATATATTTAAATCTTGACTTTTCGGTATCATAGTGACTCCTTTCTTTCTTTTTTTATCCTATCATAAATTTCCGGCAAATGGAAAGGGGAAATCGATATTTGCATAAACTGATAATAATATCGTTCAAGAGGTAAAAATGGAAAATCAAAAACTGGAAAATCAATTGAATCTTGCAATAGAGGTGCCTGTCGAAGTGCGCAAAAATTCGCAGGGATTGAGCACGGGGTATGATGAAGCAACAAAACGATGGGAGCTGATTGTAAAATATTCGGGAGATCTTTCGAGATATGCGGCAGAAGAAATAGAAATAGAGGAATTAATAGCAGGATATGCAATCGTGACTTTGCCGGAGCGGATGATACCTGTTTTTGCACAAATAGAGGAGATTGAATATATCGAAAAGCCGAAACGAATTTATCCGCAGGTAGAGATGGCGCTGGCAGCGTCTTGTTTTACAGCGGTTTTACAACCTGACTATGGAGAGGATGAGTTAGGCGGCGAGGGGGTATATATCGCAGTCATTGATTCGGGAATTGACTATTTTTTGCCTGTTTTCAGAAAAGAAGACGGGAGAACAAAGATAGCATGGCTGTGGGATCAGGGGAAACAGGAAGAGTATTCAGGTGAAGAGATTAATGTCAGTCTTGAGCAAGGCGGTCCGAGATTGTCAACGGATGTATCAGGTCATGGAACAACAGTTGCATCTATAGCAGCGCAGGCGGCACCGAAGAGCCGTTTTATTATCGTGAAACTGGATACGGAAAATCAAGATAGTTACCCGGCGACAACATCGCTTATGCGTGCATTTACATATGTAGTCCGTAAGGCGGTCGGTGAGGGGCGTCCTGTTGCGGTAAATTTGAGTTTCGGAAATACATATGGTCCGCACGACGGGACTTCACTTTTGGAACGGTTTATAGATGATGTTTCGGAAATCGGGCGCAATGTGATTTGTATCGGAAGTGGAAACGAGGGGGCTTCAGCGGGACATTTTTCGGCACAGATTAATAGGCCACAGAAAATAGAGTTTGCGGTGGGCAACTATGAAGCAGGATTATCGCTGCAGATTTGGAAAAATTATGCAGATAAGTACGAAATTACTGTGGTCTCTCCGGGGGGTGAGCGTTATCGGATTGGACAAAATGAAGAAGACGGAGGTGCGCAGCAGACTGTTCTTGAGCAGACAAGGCTTTTGGTCTATAGCGGAAAGCCGCAGCCTTATCGGACAAAAGAGGAAATCTACATTGATTTTGTAGCGGAAGGTGAAAGCGTAAACTATATGAATCCCGGAATTTGGCAGATTTTTCTTGAACCGGAGCGCGTTATTAACGGAAATATACAAATGTATCTGCCTTCAGAGGCAGTACGCAGCAGCGGGACAAGGTTTCTTATGCCGAATCCGGATGCAACACTTACGGTTCCGTCGACCGCACAAAAGGTAATTACCGTCGGGGCGTATCAGACTTTTTTCGGAGCATATGCTGACTTTTCGGGGCGTGGATATGTGGGAACCGGTTCCAAACCTGATTTGGTAGCGCCGGGAGTAAACGTCCGCGTACAGACTTCGTCAGGGACTGAGAGTGTCAGCGGAACGTCCTATGCGACTCCGTTTGTGACGGCGGCGGCAGCTCTTTTGATGGAGTGGGGAATTGTAAAAGAAAATGACCCGTATTTATATGGTGAAAAGGTAAAGGCATACTTAATCCGCGGAGCACGTCAGCTACCGGGATATGAAGAGTGGCCGAATGACATGTTGGGGTGGGGAGCGTTGTGTCTTGGGAATAGTTTCCCAACGTGATAAACTTTGAAAATATTGAATTCTGGGGCGTTTTGCAATATAATAAAAGGATTAAGAAGCGATAAAAAAGAAAGGAGGAGCCATCATGTTTAAAGGATATAAATTAAAGTTTGAATTTAACGCAGCACATTCCAATGTGGAAAACAATATTGCTAATGTACATTTTCATACCTTTACGCTCGTATTGTATTTAAATGATATGAATGAAGAGATGGATTATTTTTTCGATATCGAAAAAAACATCAATGAATGGCTGGCTCCTTATCATGATTCTTATTTGCACAAAACAGAACTTTTTGCAGGGAAGTCGACAACTTTGGAAAGTATCGGTGATACATTTTTTGAACTTTGGCGTGATAAATTAAAAGAGTTGCAATTTGATTTGATACGCTTGGATATATTTGAAAATCCAATCCGTATGTATTCGGTTTCCGACCGTATTCTGGATGCGGATGTCAATGAACTCGGGACATTGCCGCATGCATTTTATGATGCGGTCGAATTTGAAAGACCGAAAGCGGTAAAAGTACAAAAAGAAAAAGAGGCTGTCGTGCAGAAGCCTGCCAAACCGGAAGAAAGTTCTGAAAAAATAAAGGAAACAGAAGTGCTGCACACAAGTTGTAGATGGAATAAAAAGTCGGTGCTTTTTTCGCTGGTTTCGTTCGGAGCAGTTGCTGTTTTTGCGGCGCTGATTATGTATGTGATTTCTGGATACGGAAACTACCCGTCGGGTTCGGATACGTATTGTCATCTGTACCGTGCGGATGTAATCTTGGAAAATATCAGGGAAGGAAATTGGTTCCCGCTCTATGATCCATATTGGTATAACGGTGTGGAAATCATGCGTTATTGGGGACCGGTACCGCTTTATGTGCTTGCGTTTACACAGTACCTCGGCGGAGATATATTTGCCGGTTATATCGGATATATCGGACTTTTGTTTGTCATTGGTGCGTTTGGATGGGTGATGTTCGGCCGGCGTCTTTCGCGCATGGGAATGGGCTTGTTTGTAGGAATGATTTGGTTTTTTATTCCGGAGAACATGAAGGTTATTTTTTATGACGGCAATATGCCTCGTGCGCTGATCAATGCGCTTATGCCGTGGCTCATTTGTTTTGTGTATGATTTGATAGAAGAAAAAAGAGCATGTAATATATGCAAACTGACGTTGCTTTTTTCGGTGATTACACTTTGTCATATCGGGACAACGCTCATGCTTGTTGTGGTGCTTTTCATTTACCTGCTTGTATATGGCAAAGTGCATAAAAATTTTAAAACGATAGGACATGTGCTGCTATGTGTTGTAAACGGGATGCTTATTTCCGGAATATGGATGATACCGTCTTTCCACGGAAGCGGGGCGGGTGGTTCTAATAATCAGGTCATGGAAGGATTTTTCCAAAATGCACTGCTTTCGATTAATCCTTTTCCGGCATGGAACGGACAGACATTGTTTTATTTCGGGTTATCTTTGTTTGTCCTGTGTCTGCTCGGATTATTCTTGGGAAACAGAGAAACACTTCCGGGGTTTGCAGTCGGATTGATTATTTTTCTTCTGACAAGCAATTCTGCATATGACATTTTGAGTAAACTTCCGCTTAGTTCTTATTTGTGGATGATGCGTTTTGTTTCTATGGCTCTTGCATTTGTTATGGCGGCCTTCTTGCTCTGGAAGGGACTGAAACGTCATTTTGTCGTGTTTTTATGTGCACTTTTAATATTGGATTGCTTACCTGTGCTCCGCTATATTCACAGCGGTACGGAAAATGTGATGACGGCTGAAGAAAAAAATGATTTATACGGCAAGAAAATTCTTATGAATCAGGCAAAAGCAATTACCGGACAGAGAATGACGGTTTTTGATCTAAGTGGTTATGGTGCATTTGCTCCGTATTACGCAACGGGGACGGGCCGTAAAGTTCTCTATATGTTCGGTGCCGGTTGGGAAGGGGCAAGGACGGCAGAAAATATTGTGATGCTCAACACGGCAGTAGAGACAGGAAGATACAATTATGTGTTTGACAGGTGTATTGAAATGGGAACGGATACACTTGTGTTTGTCGTAAATAATCTTCAAAACAAGGAGAGGGATATTGAGGCACTTACGGAGAGCGGTGCCCGTTTTGGATACGAGGTAATACTTCAGAATGATTGGAATATTCTGATGCACAAGAAAACACCGGACTCATTTGGAGTTGTCTCAAGCTACCCGTATTTGGCTATCGGAAATGCGGCAAAAGATATTGCGCTTCTTTATCCGGCATTTGAGGAAGGAAAGTCAGAAGATCTCAGTGAGTATACTTATGAGCAGCTCAAAGACTATAAATGTATTTATTTGAGTGATTTTACATATGAAGATAAGGATTCGGCAGAACAGATGCTGACGAGACTGGCTGACGGCGGAACAAAAATTTTTATTGACATGAATAAGGCACCGGTTGACCGCGAGACAAATGTCCAGGAAATGTTCGGGGTTTCCGTGCAGTCTATTACATATAATAATAGTTTTCCGCTGATTACTTATGAGGGAAAAGAATATAAGACGTCCGGTTTTCCGGAGATTTATAAAGAGTGGAAAGCAAATTATCTGATCGGACTTAAGGAAGTGAGCGGAAAAAGCGATATAAATGGTAGAGAATTGTCTTTTTCGGGCACAAACGGCAATGACAACATTGTCTTTTTAGGGTATAATTTTATATATTATACCGAGCTTTCGGGAGATTTGGCGGCAAGAGACCTTGTCAGCGAAGTTTTAGGTATCGAAGAGGAAGAAATGCCGGTGAGAAAAATTGTTCCGATTTGGGTGGAGTTTAAAAATCAAAAAATTGTGATTGAGAGTCCGGAAAACAATGTAGGGACAACCCTTGCAGATATTACGGATATTTTTAAAGCCGACAGAACCTACCAAAACCGAAATCATATGATTACGGTAGATAAAGGGACAACAGTTATACATATGCATTATCCGTATTTTGTACAGGGACTGATAGTTTCTGTTTTGGGATTATTTATGTTACTTGCAGTTATGATTGTTTTTCATAAGAACAGAAGGAGTGATGTATTATGAAAAGAAAATTAGCGATGATGTTTGCGGTCATGCTCAGTACATGCGTGTTGATGTCAGAGGTAATTGGTGCTACGGAAGTTGAAAGAGCGGTCAGCGGTAATGATACGGCAGAGGAAATTGTGATTGAGGAACCGTCAGAGGAAATTATGATTGAGGAACCGTCAGAGGAATTGCCGGAAGAAACGCCGGAAGAAACACCGGAAGAGCCAACGGAGGAAGTGGTTGTATCTGCGCCGGCCGGCGGAGAGATTCCGGAAGATGCAGAAATCGAAGTGTCGGAGGAAGAAAAGAAAGTGTCCGGTGGCGGAGCGCTTGCGATTGATGGCTATTTTGATGATTGGGAAGGTGTTCCGGAGACACACATTTCTTACAGAAGCCATAATACATATGAGTATCACGGTGGTTCTATTCTGGTAAGCGGCGGATATGTATATGTGCATGTCCGTATGAGCGATTTATATCAGCAACAGATTCCGGTGGATGATTTGAAACTGACGATCAACGGTGTAGAACGTAGTTTTGTTATACGTAAGCGCAATGCGGATAATACCGTCAACTGGGATCCGTCAGTGTACAGTCTTTCTGACGGTATTCACAGTGATTTGGGAATTTTCTATCGCGACGGTGCGTACATGGCGCTCGGTGAGGCTGCGGTAACTGTCAGTGATGCGAGTCCAAATGACAGTTTTGAATTCCGTATGAAGATTTCTGAGTTGGAATCACTTTACAGTATAGAACCGGGAACGATTGAAAACGGTGCAAAGATTGAGTTTTTCAGTCCGAACCTCGGACCTGAAAGAATTACGGTAATGGGTACTTCGACAGGGACGTACATAGGAATCTTACTTTGCTTTGCGGTTGTACTTTCTGCACTTATCGGACAAAAAAGAAAGCAGGCACATTCATGAATGTTTTTTCTGTTATTTGCGTTTTTTTGTGGTTGTATGCCTTGAGTGTGTTTAAACGCGGGAAACTTGATTTTTTTAGATTTTTGGTCGGAAGCGTAGGTCTGTTTATCTTTATGATGATTTTTTTGGAGCCTTTGCTTGTCACACCGCTTGTCAGCCTTGTGACTTCGGCGACCGGAATTGTCGGTGATGTAACAGGACTTTTCGAGTCGTATCATGATTACAGTATTTTGTTTGTGACGTGTGAAAAGACAGGTGAGGCACTTTCGCTTTATATCGACTATGAGTGTTCCGGAGTCATTGAGATGATGGCTTATGTGGCACTTTTGGCGTTTTTTCAAGTGTATGATATTTGGCAGAGATTTGTGGTCGGAATACTCGGATGTATTGCTATTTTTTTCTCGAATGTTATCCGAATTACAGTTATCTGTATCATTATCATGATTTGGGGAAATGATGCGTATTACATTGCGCATACGATTGTCGGCAGAATTGTGTTCTATATATTGGCGGTACTTTTGTATTACTATGTGTTCACGCACGCGCAGATTGTCCGTCAAAAAATAGGAGGATTTAACTATGCAGGAGATACTTCATCTTCTGACAAATGATATATTTTTTTGGATGGCCTGGGTAATCATTCCGCTTGTTATGGAAATTATTCCGGGGCTGCTCGGGATTTTTATATTAATTTATAAAAAACTGACAGCCAAGGAGGATGCGCCTCTTACCTACTATCCGGACATTACACTGATTGTTCCGGTGTATAACTCTGCGGATTCGCTTTGGGCATGTCTTGATTCCGTGGATAAGTCTACCTATCCGAATAAAAACATATCGCTGATTTTGGTAGATAACGGAAGCAAGGATAACAGTTTTGAGATTTTTGTGGAGTATCAAAAATCGCATTTGGAAATGAATGCAAAGTGGCTCAATTCCAAGCAGGGAAAATCGAAGGCTCTCAATATGGCGCTGTTTAACAGCGAAGGAAAGTATATTATTCATATTGACAGTGATGGTATTTTGCATCCGGATGCATTGGAAAATATGATACGCCGGTTTGAGTCAAATGAGGATATTCACTGTATGACCGGAGCTGTGCTCACAAATCCGGATATGATTAAAGAAGAAAAGAATCTGTTTAAGAAATTTATCCAGAAAACAGAGTTTTATGAGTATGCACAGGCCTTCCTTGCAGGACGCAATTATGAGGCGGAACTCAATAGTATTTTTACATTGTCGGGAGCGTTTTCCGCATTCCGTAAATCAACGATTTTGAAGACGCAGTTGTACAATACGGAGACAGTTTGTGAGGATACGCAGGTTACGTTTCAGATTCGTTATCTTCTTAAAAAGAAGATTGATATATGTGAGACGGCGTTATTTTTTGTGGATCCGATTGAGAGCATCAATCGTCTGTATGTGCAGCGCCAGCGCTGGCAACGGGGAGAGATAGAAGTAATTCATATGTTTCCGGACCGTAAAGGCGGAGTACATACGCTTTTGACAAATTTCATGTCCAGAATTCTGATTTATGACCATACGTTTGCTTTTCCTCGTATGATTTGGTATTTTGCGCTGATTTGTTTGGCATTTATCGGATATCCGTTCCGCTATATTATTATTTCACTCATATTGATTTATATAATGTATGTGCTGTCAGCACTGCTTTACTATTTTCATGTGTGTGTATATTTAAACTGGGATAAACCGCTGAAACGTTTTTATGCGTGGAAAGTGGGATATATTCTTGTTCTTCCGCTTTTTAACTTCATGGTGTACTGGTTCCGGTTTGCAGGAATTATCAACAGTATTAAGGGGGCAAGCACGTGGCGTACGCGAGGATTTGACGAAGAAATGAAAGTGTGCAGGGACATTGTGACGCAGGATTTTGCGTTTGTAAAGAAATTGGTGGATAAGGTGAAAAAGAGCATTTATGAATCAGACGAAAAAGAACAGACCAAGTAAATATTTGATTATTATGTCGATCGTTCTTTCTGTGCTTTGTATGGTGCTTCTTGTAGTTGATGTTTTGCAATGTAGGGAAGCAAATCTTGTGCAATCATGTCAGGAGAAGGAAACTTATCTTGAGGCCATGGCATACAGCGGGAATTATGAGGCGGAAAAAATTATTGCCTATATAAAACAGGAGTATCCGACATCGGCAAGTGATTATTGTTTTGTTGCCGTAGATGAAGAAATTTTGTTTATGCGTGATGAGAACTTTACAAAAGGGCTGGATGAGGAAAATGTTCAGGCGTACCTTGGGATTTCAGAACATACACCGAAGGTGGAAGAGTGTAGGAGTTCTTATTCCGTTTTGCTCGGAGGGACGCCTTGGTATGTGATTATGCATGAAATCACAGTGGATGACAGGACACTTCTGCTTGGCATTTGCAGCAGTGAGACATATCTCATATCGGAGAGCGATTTTGATATTCTTTTACAGCATAGTGTGCTTTACATGGCATTGTTCTCTGTTGCGTTTATTACAAGTGTATTCTTCCTTTCTCATAGGGAAAAGGAAAACGAGTTGATGGAACAGCAATTGACGGACCAATTGGTTGAAAACCGCAGATTGATTGAGCGTCTCGGTGAACGTCTGGAGGCGCAGTCGAGTATGGAGTACCGCCGGGTAAACGGATTTTGCAGCAAAGATATTATTGTCGATATCATGGAGAGACTTACACCGGAGAAACGTGAAAAATCACAGAAAATAGAAATAAAAGTAAATGAAACAAATCCGCAGACGATGGTGAGATACAGTGTTCTTTTAGAGCGCATGAAGGTAAGCAAAAGTGTCTGTTGTCTGTGGGAGGATGATACATTTCTTGTGCTTCTTCTCAATACAGATGAGAATGGTGCTTCAAATTTTATAAAACAGTTTTTGCTTGAGTATCAGAAGATGTTCCAAAGTGATGCAACGGATATTCAGGTTTTACGGAAAGAATGGTAAGTTGGTGGTTTTATGAGATACAGTCAGTATAAGTTTAACTTTTATTTAAATGCCAGTCATGCGATTTACATTAACGGCAAACTCGGGGCATCCCATCCGCACACATGGGAGATTGTTATTCGTACAATCAAAAGTCAGAAAGAATTTGTCATGTTTAATGAAGTGGAAAATACAATCGAAGAATTTCTCGGAAAATATCAAAACCGGTATATAAACGATTTTGAACCGTTTGATGCGATGAATCCGACACTCGAAAATATTACTTCATACTTTTTGGAACAATTAGAACTTTTGCTGGAGCCTCTCGGATGGATTGTTTTCCACATTGAAGTGAGTGAAACACCGACGAGGTCTTATGTAATCAGCAGAGTAGAAAATAATATTGTCAGTGATCTTCAACAAAAAAATAGAGTAGAAGACATTATAGACAGTGCATTTGATGAGGAATAGTATATGGATTATAAAACAAAGGTTGGGATTATCATTCCGAGTCTTTCACCGGATGAGCGGTTGGTAACCCTTGTAAAAGAATTGAAAGAAGAAGGTTTTGCGCATATTCTTGTTGTGAATGACGGAAGTACCAAGGAATATGATTCTTTTTTTGAAAAAACAGAAAAACTCGGTGCAGAGGTAGTGCGTCATGTGGTGAATCAGGGTAAGGGAAGAGCTTTAAAGACTGCATTCCACTATGTGCTTCAAAAATGGCCGGATTGTCTCGGTGTCACAACGATTGACTCGGATGGTCAGCATGCAGTGAAAGATATTGTGCGATGTGCGAAGCGTTTGACAGAGCGGCCGGAGTCATTAATTATGGGGTGTCGCAATTTCAAGCAGGATAACGTTCCGCTTAAGAGCAGTTTCGGAAATATTATGACATCGAAAGTCATGCATTTGCTTGTCGGAATTAAAGTCTCGGATACACAGACAGGACTCCGGGCGATGTCGCTTGATACGGCGCGCAAATTTCTCTCAGTGTCGGGCGAACGTTTTGAATATGAGACCAATATGCTTCTTGCCTGTAAAGAGCAGGGGATTGCGATAGACGAAGTGTCTATTGAGACAATTTATTATGAAGGAAACAAAAGCACGCATTTTAGGCCGTTGCAGGATTCTTTGCTTGTTTACGGAATGTTTCTTCGGTTTATTGTTGCATCTCTTTCTTCTGCGGTAATTGATTTGGGATTGTTTGCATTATTTACTTGGTTGTTAAAAAACGTATGTCCGGTATATTATATTGTGATTAGCACGGTGCTTGCGCGAGTGATTTCTTCTTTGTATAATTTCTTTGTAAATCGTCAGGGAGTGTTTAAGAGCGAGGCCGGGCTTGGGAAAACAATGGTCAGATACTATACGTTGGCAGTATGTCAGATGGCTTTGTCTGCATTTGGTGTTTCGTGGTTATTTGCAATAATCGGAGGGAATGAAACACTTGTCAAAATTGTTGTGGATACTATACTTTTTATAATCAGTTTTCAGATTCAACGGGAGTGGGTATTTAAAAAGAAAGATTGACCGAAAGATGTGAATGTTGTAACATAGAAGAGTAATGTGGGTTAAGAAACTATAACATTTAAGGGGGTATTTACCGATGACTTTTTTAGAATTGATGGACTATGCGAGACGTAATACATGCTCGGATATCCACTTGACAGTTGGTACGCATACTGCTGTCCGCCGTTTCGGAGAATTGGAACTTTTAGAGCCTGTTCAGGATCCGAAAGAAATCGAGGAGATGATTCTTTCTATCTTGAATGAGGAACAGAAAAAGAGAGTTTTATCCGGCAAGGATTTGGATTTCTCGGGTATCACACCGGATGGTGCACGTATGCGTGTAAATGTTTATCACCAGAGAAATAACCTGGCAGCGAGTATCCGTCTTCTTGAGAATACGACACCGACTTTTGCAACACTCGGTCTCCCGGATACAGTGCGTAAATTAGCAGAGGAGCCAAGAGGTCTTATTCTCGTTACAGGACCGACAGGTAGTGGTAAGACAACGACTCTTGCAGCTATGATTGATCATATCAATAAAACACAGAAGAGACATGTATTAACGATTGAAGATCCGATTGAATATATTTATCCGCATGGTAAAGCTATGATTCATCAGAGAGAGGTTGGCCGTGATGTTGACAGTTTTGCAACCGCACTTCGTTCGGCTCTCCGTGAGGATCCGGATATTATCCTTGTAGGTGAGATGCGTGACTACGAGACGATTTCCGCTGCTGTTACTGCAGCAGAGACAGGGCATCTCGTGCTTTCAACATTACATACAACAAGTGCTCCGCAGACAATTGAGCGTATTGTTGATGCCTGCCCGCCACATGGACAGAATCAGATGCGTATGCAGCTTGCAAGCGTACTGAAGGGTGTTATTACACAGCAGCTTCTTCCGATAGCAGGAGATGAAGGCCGTGTAGTTGCAACAGAAATTCTGTTGAACAATGAAGCGGTAGGAAACTTGATTCGTGAGAACAAGATGCATCAGCTTGAAAGTACAATGCAGTCAAATCTTGCAAGCGGAATGCATACACTTAACAATGATCTTAAGATGCTTGTTATGCATGGTAAGATTACAAGAGAGACAGCAATCCAGTATTCTTCTAATCCGAAGGAACTTATGCAGTATGTATAAAATATAAAAAATGAAAGCTTTTGTCTGGGCGTTTGGCCGGGCAAAAGCTTTTTTTGTTTCTTTGAAAAATACGGTGGAAATTTCTTTTTTGTGTCATTATAATGATTATATCAAAAGCATATCTGAAATCTGTGGCAGCAGCCGTCTGTATCATATCTGAACATGTGAGATCTCAAATGCTTTTATTTTCAAAACTATTTTAATA
>JAZQDJ010000066.1:0-13187 GCA_045546735.1 Lachnospiraceae bacterium
CAGGAGGAGATACAGCAGCCGACGGAAGACGTGCTGACTGAGGAAGAAGTACAATGATAGCAATTATTGATTATGATGCGGGAAATATTAAGAGTGTCGAGAAGGCAATTACGACACTTGGCGGTCAGGCGGTTTTAACGCGAGATCCGGAAGTGATTTTGTCAGCAGAAAAAGTAATTCTGCCGGGGGTTGGTTCGTTTGGCGATGCAATGGAAAAACTTCACAAATACGGTCTTGTGGAAGTGATTAAAAAAGTGGTGGAGAAAAAAACACCTTTTCTCGGGATTTGTCTTGGACTTCAGTTACTGTTTGAAAGAAGTGATGAAAGCGAAGGTGTAGATGGCCTTGGAATTTTAGAAGGAGAAATCGTCAGAATACCGGATGCCCCTGAACTTAAAATACCTCATATAGGTTGGAATTCCTTGAAGTTTCCGCGTGAAGGAAGATTATTTAAGGGATTGGAAGAAGATAGTTATGTGTATTTTGTGCACTCTTATTACTTGAAGGCAAAGGATGAAACAATCGTTACGGCAACAACAGATTACAGTACGTTAATCCATGCATCTGTTGAAAAAGAGAATGTTTTTGCGTGCCAATTTCATCCTGAGAAAAGTTCTGAAGTCGGACTTACAATTTTAAAGAATTTTTTAGCGATAGGCAGGGAGGAGAACTAAATGCATACAAAACGAATTATTCCGTGCCTGGACGTAAATAACGGACGCGTTGTAAAAGGTGTAAACTTTGTGGATTTGATTGATGCAGGAGATCCGGTTGCAATTGCGCAGGCTTATGATAAGGCCGGAGCGGATGAACTGGTGTTTTTGGATATCACGGCATCGTCAGATAACAGAGGCACTGTAGTTGAAATGGTGCGTAAAGTAGCGGGAAAAGTATTTATTCCGTTTACAGTTGGCGGAGGAATCCGTACGGTTGATGACTTTAAAGCGCTTCTTCGCGAAGGTGCAGATAAGATTTCTGTCAATTCAGCAGCGATTATGAATCCGAATTTAATTTCGGAGGCTGCAGATAAGTTCGGAAGTCAGTGTGTGGTTGTTGCTATTGATGCAAAACGAACAGATGACGGTTGGCATATTTTTAAAAACGGCGGTCGTGTCGATATGGGAATTGATGCAATTGAGTGGGCGATGAAGGCAGATAAACTCGGCGCAGGGGAAATTCTTCTCACAAGTATGGATTGCGATGGTACAAAAGCAGGATATGATATTGAACTTACAAGATTGATTTCCGAAAATGTGTCAATTCCGGTAATTGCATCAGGCGGTGCAGGTAGTTTGTCGCATTTTTATGATGCACTTACAGATGGAAAAGCGGATGCAGCTTTGGCAGCGTCCTTATTCCATTTTAAAGAACTTGAGATTAAAGAAGTAAAAGAATATTTGAGAGGCAGAGGAGTTTCTGTCAGATTGTAAGAGGGACGTATGGCAGCGATTAATAATGATTGGCTGGAACCGCTGAAACCGGAATTTTCTAAGCCGTATTACAAAGAATTATATACGAAAGTAAAAGAAGAGTATTCGAAACATGTTGTGTTTCCGCCTTCGGATGAGATTTTCAGTGCATTTGAATTAACGCCGCTTTCTGAAGTGAAAGTGGTAATTATCGGACAGGATCCGTATCATAATGTCGGTCAGGCGCATGGACTTTGCTTTTCTGTAAAACCGGATGTGGCGATACCGCCTTCTTTGGTTAATATTTATAAAGAACTCGAAAGCGATCTTGGCTGTTATGTTCCGAATAACGGATATCTTGTTAAATGGGCAAAACAAGGCGTTTTATTGCTTAATACTGTATTGACGGTACAGGCGCATCAGGCGAATTCGCATCGCGGAATCGGTTGGGAAGAGTTTACCAATGCGGCAATTTCCGTATTGAATGAGCAGGATAGACCTATTGTTTATATATTGTGGGGAGCGCCGGCGCAGACAAAGAAAAAAATGTTGAATAATCCTAAACATTTGGTTTTGGAAGCACCGCATCCGAGTCCGCTTTCTGCATACAGAGGTTTTTTCGGAAGTAAGCCGTTCAGTAAAACAAATGCATTTTTAGAGAAAAACGGTCTTGAGCCGATTGATTGGCAGATTGAAAATATATAAGAGGTATTTGGAATGAATCCATTAGATTTGGTTGAATTATTAAAAGGGCATAGAGTTTTTATTCAAACGCACAATTTCCCGGATCCGGATGCAATTGCGAGCGGATTTGGATTACAGTACTTTTTAAAAGTACATGGTGTGGAAAGTGATATTTGCTATGATGGAAAAATAGATAAACTCAGCACGAAGAAAATGTTTGATGTGTTTGGAATTTCGGCAAAATCCAAGGAAGATATTGTAGATATGAAAGCCGAGGATTATATTGTTGTGGTGGATGCACAGAAATTAAATGCAAATCTTACGGATTTTATCGGTGATGAGGTGGCATGTATTGATCATCATCCGACATTTAAAGACTGTGAATATCAATATAAAGATATTCGTATTGTCGGAGCATGTTCTTCTATTATTGGTGATTATTTTAGGCAGACAGAAGTCTATTTGCCGGAAAATATTGCCGCAGCACTTGCATATGGAATCAAAATGGATACGGCGGATTTTACAAGAGGAGCCTATCCGTTTGATGCGGAAGTTTTCTCATATTTATTTGAGAGAGCGGATGTACATTTGATTAATGACATGTATATGAATGTGATGGAATTACCGGATTTGAAGGCATATGGAGCGGCAATTGACAGTATCGTTTTAGAGGGGGAAGTCGGATTTGCTCAGATTCCGTTTGACTGTCCGGATGCTTTAATTGCGATTATATCGGATTTTATATTGTCGCTTGATGTGGTGACGGTTTCGGTTGTGTATGCTATGCGCCCGGATGGAATTAAATTTTCTGTACGAAGTGAAATTGACAATGTTGATGCGGGGAAAGTTGCGGCTGCATCGTTAGAAGGAATCGGAAACGGTGGCGGACATAGAGGAATGGCAGGTGGATTTATTCAAAAAAGTCGCATTTCGGAGCTTGGAGAAGATATGGATGAGAGCATCAGAAAGTGTTTTATGAAGAATATTGAACTATAATCAGGACCGGAGAGTAACGTCTCCGGTTTTTTGTTGACAAAACCGTGATTTGTGATATAGTATTCCTGTAAAGAACTACTAATAAGGTATAGAGGAAATAATATGGTAGAAAAATTAATGCTGTTCGGCCTTACGAGGCAGGAGGCGACGATTTATATCAGCCTCTATCAGAACGGTGCGATGAATGGATATGAGACGGCAAAACTGACGGGGATTTCCAGGTCGAATGTATATGGCGGTCTGGCAGGATTGGTTGAAAAAGGTGCAGCGTATCTGATGGAAGGGGCATCCAGCAAATATTTGGCGGTTCCGATAGAAGAGTTTTGTGACAACCAGCTTCGCAGGATGAGTGAGGCTAAGGAGTTTTTGCAAAAGAATCTTGTGAAGAATAAAGAGGATGATGAAGGTTATATTACCATTGAAGGATATCGCCATGTGGAGGATAAAATTTGTGCGATGTTATCGAAAGTAGAGATGCGCCTTTATTTGTCGCTTTCGTCTTGCTATATTGAAAAATATTTGGCACAATTAGAGAAGTTAGCATCAGATAACAAAAAAGTAGTTCTGCTGACCGACCGGGAGGTGGAATGTTCAGAGAATATTAAAGTCTATGTGTCAGGACAAAAAGAGCAGCAAATTCATTTGATTGTGGATTCTGCTTATGTTTTAACAGGAGACTATACGATGCAGGAGACGGATACGTGCCTGTATTCGGGGCAGAAAAATTTTGTAAATGTGCTGAAAGAGGCACTTCGCAATGAAATACGTCTGAGTGAGCTCGGATATGAAAATAAAGAAGAGTAGAAAGGAAAGAAAAGTTATGGCAATCAGAATTGGTATTTTAGGTTATGGAAATTTAGGAAGAGGAATTGAATGTGCAGTAAAGCAGAATCCGGATATGGAGCTTGTGGCTGTGTTTACAAGACGTGCACCGGAAACGGTAAAGATTTTAACACCGGGGGTAGCTGTATATCATGTGGACGACGCAGTATCAAAGAAAGACGAGATTGATGTGCTTATTCTTTGCGGCGGAAGTGCAACAGACCTTCCGGTGCAGACACCGGAATATGCAAAATATTTCAACGTGGTAGATAGTTTTGATACACATGCAAGAATTCCGGAGCATTTTGCAAATGTAGATGCAGCTGCAAAAGAAAGCGGAAAAGTAGCTATGATTTCTGTTGGTTGGGATCCGGGGATGTTTTCCTTAAACAGACTTTATGCGAGTGCAATTCTTCCGGAAGGTAAAGATTACACATTCTGGGGAAAGGGTGTCAGCCAGGGACATTCTGATGCAATCCGCCGCGTAGAAGGAGTAAAGGATGGTAAGCAGTACACAATTCCTGTTGAGAGTGCGCTTGATGCAGTCAGAAGCGGAAGTAACCCTGAGCTTACAACTCGCCAGAAACATATCAGAGAGTGTTTTGTTGTAGCGCAGGAAGGCGCTGATCTTGCAAAGATCGAGCAGGAAATTAAGACGATGCCGAACTACTTTGCAGACTATGATACAACTGTAAACTTTATTTCAGAAGAGGAACTTAAGGCTAACCATAGCGGAATTCCTCACGGTGGTTTCGTAATCCGCAGCGGCAAGACAGGTTGGAACAGTGAGCATCAGCACATTGTGGAATATAGTTTGAAACTTGATTCTAATCCGGAATTCACAGCGTCTGTAATTACAGCGTATGCAAGAGCTGCATATCGTATGCAGAAAGAGGGACAGAGCGGTTGCAAGACAGTTTTTGACGTGGCACCGGCTTATCTTAGCAGCAGCAGCGCGGAAGATTTGAGAGCACACTTGTTATAAGAGGAGATTTTTAGTAATGAATAAGGTACCATTTGTAAATAAAGAACAGATAGAAGAAATTGTAAAAACGTACCCGACACCTTTTCATATTTATGATGAAAAGGGAATTCGGGCGAATGCGCAGGCAGTAAAAGAAGCTTTTGCGTGGAACAAAGGATTTAAAGAGTATTTTGCGGTAAAAGCAAATCCAAATCCGTTTTTGATTCAGATTTTAAGAGAATACGGTTGCGGATGCGATTGTTCATCCATGACAGAGCTTATGCTTTCAAAAGCAATCGGGGCGACCGGCGCAGATATTATGTTTTCGTCGAATGATACACCGGCAGAAGAGTTTGTCTATGCTAACGAGCTTGGTGCAACAATCAATTTAGATGATTTTACACATATTGAATTTTTAGAGAAAACCATCGGAAAATTGCCGGAGACATTGTCTTGTCGGTATAATCCGGGCGGAGTGTTCAAAATGAGCAATGGAATTATGGACAATCCGGGTGATTCGAAATATGGTTTTACAACGGAGCAAATGTTTGAAGGTTTTAAACTTATGAAGGAAAAGGGAGTAAAGAACTTCGGTATTCATTCCTTCCTTGCAAGTAACACGGTGACAAATGAGTATTATCCGATGCTTGCAAAGCAGCTTTTTGAACTTGCGGTAAAACTTCGTGATGAGACGGGGGCAAACATTACCTTCATCAATTTGTCAGGCGGTGTCGGTATTCCTTATACACCGGATAAAGAGCCGAACGATATTCGCGCTATCGGTGAAGGAGTACGTAAGGCGTTTGAAGAGATTTTAGTTCCGGCCGGAATGGGAGATGTTGCAATCTATACAGAGATGGGCCGTTTTATGATGGGACCTTATGGTGCGCTCGTTACAAAAGCAATTCATGAGAAACATACACATAAAGAGTATATCGGTGTGGATGCATGTGCGGTGAACCTGATGAGACCTGCGATGTATGGTGCTTATCATCACATTACGGTGCTTGGGAAAGAGGATGCGGAATGTGATCATAAATATGATGTGACGGGCTCACTTTGTGAGAATAACGACAAATTTGCCATCGACCGTATGTTACCGCAGATTGACAAAGGTGATTATCTTGTGATTCATGATACCGGTGCACATGGGTTTGCCATGGGTTACAATTACAACGGAAAACTTAAATCAGCAGAGCTTCTGCTTCAGGAAGACGGCGGCGTAAAAATGATTCGTCGCGCAGAGCAGCCGAAGGATTACTTTGCGACATTGGATTGTTTTGAATTTTTTGATGATTTGAATAAATAAAGGAGTTTTTATGGGATTATTTGACGGATTAAAAAAGAAATTTGCGCCGAAACATGCAAGTGTTTCTTCCGGTGGATCGCGTATCTATAATTACAAGGAACCGAAAGAAAAAGGCTGGCGTCCGCCACAGGAGTTCGGGAAATATGCGGAGGAAATCAGTGCTCATTTTGAGGCGCTGTTTCCGGGGCGTGAGGAGTTTGTGTATCATGAGATTATTTCAGACCTTGTACATATTGATGTGTATATCAGGCGTCCGAATGAGGAACAGAATTTTTATGTGATTTATACAACTGGTATGAGTGATTTGCCAATGACGCTTCCGAGGGACTTAAGAGACCGCGATGATATTAAATATGCGGAACTTTATATGTTTTTGCCGGGCGATTGGCGGTTTGGACAGCCGGGAGAGCCTGTTTCACCGGAGGAATCAGATATTTGGATTGTTAATTACATAAAATTTTTGGCGCGTTTTCCGCATGAATATAAGACATGGCTTGCTTACGGCCATACGTTGCCAAACGGACCGGATTATGAACCGCTCTGCGAAGGGACCAAGATGGGAGGCGTTGTACTCTCACAGGGAGATGGTGATATCGAATGCGTGACAGCGAAAGACGGAACGAGAATTAATCTGTATATGGTAATTCCGGCGTATGAGGAAGAAATTCAGTATAAATTAAAATACGGAATGGGAAAACTCGATGAAGTATTTAGTGAGAAAGAACTTCCGTTGGCATTGAATCTCCGTCGGGAAAATTATTGTGCGGATTTTAAAGAAAAGTTGGATTAAAAAAAGAAGCTTCGGCTTCTTTTTTTATTGACAAAAGATGAGTAATATGTTACCTTTTGTATATTGAATAGGTAATATATTACGTAAAAGGGGGTGGTGATATGGAATTTCAGCAGGTAATGCAGCACGAAAATGTTGATTTTACAGGGATAGAAGAGTCCTATTTTTTGCTTGGTCTGCTCAGTGCTTTTGATAACCGGTTTCAGGCAGTGGCGGATAAGATGATCCAAGTGGTTAGTTGGAAGCAATTTTTTGCAATTATTTGTATCAATATGTGCAAGGAAAGTCCGACGATCAAAGAACTGGCAGAGATTATGGGAAGTTCTCATCAGAATGTGAAGCAAATTCTTTTGAAATTGGAGAAAAAGGGATTTGTGGACATTTGTACAGATGCGTTGGACAAGCGGAAGCAGAGAGTATCATTGACGCAAACGTGCTTGGAGTTTTGTGAGGAAAATGATGATAGAAGTATGCAGGCGCTAACTGCTATGTTTGAAGGGATTAGCCGAGAGCAACTTCAGATTACGATACAGACAATCATGCAGATGGAAGATAATTTAAAGAAACTATAGGAGGATATGATGAAAACAGTTATTGTGTATAAGAGTAAGACAGGATTTACAAAGAGATATGCGGAGATGATTGCAAAAGAAGTGTCATGTGATATAATCGAGTTGAAAAAAGTAAAAGCTGAGAAATTGGCAGAATATGATACGGTTGTGTTCGGTACCAGATTTTTTGCCGGAATGGTGGATGAATTTAAGAAGGCAAAAGAGTTGTTTGAAAAAAGCGGCGCAAAGAAATATGTTGTGTTTGCGACGGGTGCGACTCCGAATGCGGCGGAAGATATTGTAAATGATGTGTGGAAGAATAACTTTACGCCGGAAGAACTGGAGGCAATACCTCATTTCTATATGCAGAGCGGTATTTGCTACGAAAAGATGCCTTTTATGGAAAAAATGATGATGAAGATGGCAGCAAAGATGATGAAAAATCAGAAGGAAAAAGATGAGATGGCGCAGGGATTTGAAGAGGCACTGAAAGGGTCATTCGATATTACGGACAAAGTATATATAGAGCCGATTGTAGAGTATTTAAAGGAGGATTAAAAGATGCTTATTGCAGTTACTTATGAGAACGGAGAAATTTATCAGCATTTCGGACATACAAGCAGTTTTAAAGTGTATGAGACGGAAGGGAAAGAAATTGTGTCAGCGCGTGTGATTGATACAAATGGTATCGGACATGGTGCTCTGGCGACTTTATTGACTGAGTATGGGGTTGAAGTGCTTATATGCGGTGGGATCGGCGGCGGTGCGCAGATGGCGCTGGCGCAGGCAGGAATTAAGTTGTATGGTGGTGTATTGGGAAATGCTGATATAGCGGTAAAAGCATTGCTTGAGGGAACACTTGACTATAATGCGGAAGTGAAATGTAATCATCACGGTGAAGGCCATGAACACCACGGTAATTGTTCGGGTGGAGGATGCGGAAATCATTCGTGCGGGGATTAAGTGAAAAAAGAAAGGAACCTGGAAATAAATTCCAAGTTCCTTTTTTTACTGCCGGCGGCGGGACTTGAACCCGCACGGGCGTACACCCAACAGATTTTGAGTCTGCATCGTCTGCCATTCCGACACGCCGGCTTTTTCAACCGAAGATTAGTTTAACACAAGAAGAAGGGAATTTCAAGTACCATCTGAAGAAATTCCTGAGAGTCTCCTTTCCTTGACAAGGAGGAACAGTTTTTTTAAAATGAACAGGTGTGAACGAATACTTTTCGGAGGAAATACAAATGGAACAGAAACTTTATGTTTTCGGTACCGGAAATGCAGCGGTGACGAAATGCTATAATACATGTTTTGCGCTCAGTGACGGAGAGGAATTATTTCTTGTGGACGCAGGCGGCGGAAACGGAATTTTAACGCAGTTTGAAAAGATGAATATCTCTGTAAATCAGATTCATCATATGTTTGTGACACATAAACATACAGATCATATTTTAGGGGCTATTTGGGTAGTCCGGATGGTGGCAACGCAAATGCATAAGGGCAAATATAAAGGGGATTTCCGGATTTACGGACATAAGGAAGTAGTAGCAATGCTACGTTCGTTTTGCGAGATGATGCTTGCAAAGAAACATGCTGCATTTTTGGATGAAAGAATTAATTTCGAGGAAGTGACAGAAGGACAGACAGCAGAGATATTGTCTTATTCTGTGACGTTCTTTGACATTTTCTCTACGAAGGCAAAGCAGTTCGGTTTTACAACGACTTTGCGAGATGGATCGGTACTTACGTTTACAGGTGATGAGCCGTATAATGAGGGCTGTGAAAAGTATGTCATCGGAAGTCAGTGGCTGCTTCATGAAGCTTTTTGTTTGGATGCAGATAAAGAGGTGTTTGAACCGTATGAAAAACATCACGGAACAGCAATGGATGCAGGACGCACGGCGCAGGAACTGATGGCTGAGAAACTTGTGCTTTGGCATACAGAGGATAAAACGCTTGCTTCGAGAAAACAGATGTATAAAGAAGAAGCAAAATCAGTCTTTGACGGAGAGGTTTTTGTTCCGGATGATTTAGAAGTAATTTCTTTAAGCTCGTTGTAGAAACGGGCTTTTTTTGTTATAATAAATAGTCAGGGATGAAAAGGGTGAGGCTATGGATTGTAATAAGATACAGCGTCGGATTCCGGACTTTTTAAATGAGGAATTAAAAACTCGGGAATTAGTACGTTTTTTACAGCATATGGACACTTGCGAAGAGTGTAAAGAAGAGCTGACGATACAATATTTGTCGTCGGAGGGTATTTCGCGTCTCGAAGAAGGAAAAACCTTTGATTTGGACCGCGAATTAAATGAGTACATACACCAGATGGAAAAGGGCATAAAGCGTCGCAGAAATCTTGTTTTAGGGTATATAGCATTTGAAGTTGCGGCGATTGCACTGATTGCTTTGATTTATATATATGCATTGTTTTAACGGGAGTGAAAAAAGTGGGACAGAAATTAGTACTGATTGATGGGCACAGCATTTTGAACAGAGCATTTTACGGAGTTCCGGATTTGACGAATCCGGAGGGACTTCATACAAATGCAATTTATGGATTTTTAAATATTATGTTTAAGATTCTAGAAGAGGAAAAGCCGCAGTATTTGGCGGTTGCTTTTGACTTAAAAGCACCGACATTCCGTCATAAGCGATATGCGGAATATAAGGGAAACCGCAAACCTGCGCCGGAAGAGTTCCGCCAGCAGGTTCCTGTGATGAAAGAAGTCTTAAAAGCCATGGGTATTTTGACAATGGAAATGGAAGGCTACGAGGCGGATGATATTCTCGGTACGATGGCGAAAAGAGCGGAAAAAGAGGGACTGGATGTTGCACTTGTCTCCGGTGACAGAGACCTTTTGCAAATCGCAACAGATAAGATTAAAATCCGTATTCCGAAGACAAAGGGAAACAGAACAGAGGTGGAAGACTATTATGCGGCGGACGTGAAGGAACGTTACCATGTGACACCGCTGCAGTTTATTGAATTAAAGGCATTAATGGGAGATACGTCCGACAATATTCCGGGCGTTCCGAAAGTCGGTGAAAAGACAGCCACAAGTTTGATGGAAACATACGGCTGTATCGAAAATATTTATGCGCATTTAGACGAAATCAGCAAAAAAAGTATTCAGACAACGCTTCGTGAAAACAGAGAGCTGGCTGATTTGTCTAAAGAGTTGGCGACGATTGAAATTAACGCACCGATTTCTTATACACTTGAGCAGGCCAAGATGAGTGATTTGTATACGCCGCAGGCATATGAAATGTTTAAGAAGTTGGCATTTAAAAATATGCTCAGCCGTTTTGAAAATACGGAAACGGAGCAGCAGTTACCGGAAACTAACCTTGTGACGGATATGACGGAAGCGGAGGACATATTTGCACACTGTGCAAATGCCGGTGAGGTTGCTTACTATGTGGCGGAGAATGCAGGAATTGCACTGATGTACGGACAGGAGATTTCTTTTGTTGCAGCCCAGGGATTTCTTACGATGGATTATTTGGCAACTAAGCTCGACGGGCTTAGGGGAACATGCAAACTTATTTCGTTTGATTGTAAGAAAACATACGCCCATTTCAGCGGCGATATCGAGATGGTCGAAGGCTTTTTTGATGTGAAATTGGCGGCTTATCTTATCAATCCGTTAAAGAGTGAATATACAGTTGATGATATTGCAAGTGAATATTGTAATATCGTATTGCCGGATTATAAATCGCAGTTTGGAAAAGTGTCATATGCAGAGGCGTTTGAGAAAGAGGAGGAAAAATTCGTATCCTATGTCGGTGCGATTGTGTATGCAATTAAAAACAGTTACCCGAGTCTGATTGATAAGTTAAATGAATCGGGAATGGCAGATCTTTATGAAACAATGGAAATGCCTTTGACATATGTTCTTTATGCGATGGAAAAAGAAGGCGTGACTGTAAAAAAAGATGAGCTTGTCCGATACGGCAAACTTTTGGAGGAAAAGATTGTTGTCTTAAGACAACAGATATACGATACTGTCGGAGAGGAATTTAATATCAATTCTCCGAAACAGCTTGGTGAGATTTTGTTTGAAAAGATGCAGCTGAAAGGCGGAAAGAAAACAAAGACCGGTTATTCGACTGCAGCAGATGTACTTGAAAAGTTAGCGCCGGATTACCCGGTTGTTTCCGATATTTTGGAGTACAGAGGATTGACGAAGTTGAAATCGACTTATGCAGACGGCCTTGCGGAATGTATCGGTGAAGACGGAAGAATTCACACGAATTTCAATCAGATGATTACAGCGACAGGACGTATTTCATCTACAGAGCCGAATTTGCAGAACATTCCGACCAGAATGGAACTCGGACGCCTGATTCGTAAGGTGTTTGTCCCGAAAGAGGGATGTGTGTTTATGGATGCGGATTATTCGCAGATAGAACTTCGTATTTTGGCTCACATGTCCGAAGATAAAGAGTTGATTGAGGCTTACCGTATGTCTGAGGATATTCACAGGATTACGGCTTCTAAGGTGTTCCATACACCGTTTGAAGAGGTGACGGATTTGCAGCGCCGTAATGCAAAGGCGGTAAACTTCGGTATTGTTTACGGTATCAGTTCATTCGGGCTCAGTCAGGATTTAAGTATCAGCCGAAAAGAAGCAGCGACTTATATTGATCAATATTTTGAGACATATCCGGGAATTAAAACATTCCTTGACGGATGTGTAAAAACTGCAAAAGAGACCGGAGAGAGCAGAACGTTGTATCAGCGCAGAAGACCGATACCGGAACTTGCAAGCTCAAACTTCATGCAGCGTCAGTTCGGGGAGCGTGTGGCGATGAATGCGCCGATTCAGGGAACTGCGGCAGATATTATGAAGATAGCGATGATTCGTGTCTATCGTTCACTTCTTGAAGAAGGGCTTAAGAGTCGTATTCTTTTGCAGGTACATGATGAACTTTTGATTGAGGTGTATGAAGACGAGGTGGAGAAAGTCAGAGAAATTCTTTACCGAGACATGAAAGATGCAGCAAAGCTTTCCGTGGAACTTGAGATAGATGTTCATACGGGAGAGAACTGGTACGAGGCAAAATAATATGATTTTAATCGGAATTACAGGCGGCGTAGGATGTGGAAAATCGGAAGTTCTGCGTTACCTTAAGGAAACTTATAATGCGCGCATTTTGCTGGCAGATGATGTGGCAAATCGTTTGAAAGAGCCGGGGATGCCTTGCTATCAGCCGGTGCTTGATTGTCTCGGCAGACAGATTTTGGATGAAAACGGGTTGATTGACAAAGGGAAGATGGCAAAGGCTATCTTTTCTGAAGACGGCAAGATTGAGGCTGTAAATGCTATTATTCATCCGGCGGTGCGCACGTATATAGAGCAGGAAATCGAAAAAGAAAGAGAAGAAAAGAAATTTGACTTTTTCTTTTTGGAAGCTGCGCTTCTCATCGAGGAACATTATGATGAGATGATGGATGATATGTGGTATGTATATGCCAATGAACAGGCCCGCAGAGAGCGTCTGAAAGTTAGCCGGGGCTATTCAGATGAAAAAACGAATTCCATTATGAAAAAACAACTTTCAGAACAGGAATTCAGAGAAAAGTGTAATTTTGTGCTTGATAATTCGGGCAGTTTTGAAGATACAAAGAAACAGATTGACGAAAAGATGGGGGTATACC
>JAZQDJ010000067.1:0-26640 GCA_045546735.1 Lachnospiraceae bacterium
CCTCTGTGTTAATAATATTAAGACTTGGCAGTGAAAAGAAATTCAGAATCATATTGATGACACCGTTCTTTTCCAAAAGTGTCTGCCATGCAAGTGTACGAAGTAAAAAGTTCATCCACATCGGAAGGATGAAAACCAGGACAATAAACTGGTTCTGATTAACGCTCATATTGGCAAGTATCATGGCGAGCGGATATGCAAGCACAAAGCAGATAACCGTGCTGATCAGTGAAAGACGCATGGAAATCAAAAGTGCTTTGCTGTGTTCCAAAGTGGCGATAGCAGCGATGTTATCAAGAGTAAAAACACCGTTTTCGTCGATAAAACCATAATAGAACAGCATGATGAGCGGAATGATAATGAAGGCAACGGACCAGAAAAGGTAAGGCCCTGCCAACAGGGAACGTTTACTCTTCAATTTGTACTGCCTCCTCATCTTCGGATTCCGGTTTGTTCATAATCTGAATGTTAAATGGGTCCACGCTGATGGAAACTTTTTGGCCGACCGTAAACATGGAGGTAGAGTGTACGAGCCATTCGTAGCCGCCTGCCATAACCTCCATCTCGTAATGAACACCTTTGAAAATCACATGTGTAACTTCGCCGTCTAAGGTACCTTGTCCTTCGTCTTTTAAGACAATGTCTTCCGGGCGGATAACAACGTCGACCGGTTTGTTATTTCCAAAGCCCGTGTCTACACAGGCCCATTTACATCCGAGGAAGGATACGAGTTTATCCTGTACCATCGTGGCATCGATAATGTTACTGTCACCGATAAAGTCTGCCACGAACGCATTTTCCGGCTCGTTGTAAATCATCTCCGGAGTTCCAATCTGCTGAATGTAACCCTGGTTCATGACAACAATAGTGTCTGACATAGTAAGAGCTTCTTCCTGGTCGTGAGTAACGTAAATAAATGTAATACCAAGCTCATTTTTCAGACGAATCAGTTCGTACTGCATATCTTGACGAAGCTTTAAGTCAAGTGCACCGAGCGGTTCGTCAAGAAGAAGAACCTTCGGCTCGTTAACGATAGCACGGGCAATGGCAATTCGCTGCTGCTGACCGCCGGAGAGCTGATGAGGCATACGTTTCTCATATCCGTCAAGGTTTACGAGTTTTAATGCATATTTAATCTTATCATCTATGTAAGATTTGCTTTTGTTTTTGATTTTTAAACCGAATGCAATGTTTTCGGCAATTGTCATATGCGTAAAGAGGGCATATTTCTGAAAAACGGTATTTAATTGGCGTTTGTTCGGAGGAAGATTGGTAATATCCTGTCCGTTAAAAAACACCTGTCCGCTGTCTGGGGTTTCGAATCCGCCGATGATGCGGAGAGTTGTGGTTTTTCCGCAGCCGGAAGGCCCCAGAAGCGTAAGGAATTCATTTTCCCTGATATATAAGTTGAGGTCGTCAAGGACCATCGTACCGTCAAAGGATTTATTAATACCTGAAAGGTTAATCAATTTATTGCTCATGGATAGTGTCCTCCTTTAGAAGCTTGGCGGGCTGGTTACCCAGATGACTGTCGCACCTGACTTGCCTGCTTCCAAATAGTGTTTTTTTTCAGGGACAAAGTAGAATGCTTCGCCCTTTTTGGCTGTATGTACTTTCGAGCCGAGGTGGATTTTAATGCTTCCGCTCAGTACATAGCCGAATTCTTCACCTTCATGAGGAAGGTCCGGATAGGTGGAACCGCCGGGTGCGAGAGTGAGACGAATCGGTTCCATCTCATTCTTTTGGGCATTCGGAATAATCCACTCGATTTTGTTATGAAGAGTATCATCCTCTTTTTCAAAAAAGTCTTCCTGCTTAAAGACAATCTGTGAATCATCTTCTTCGCTGAAGAATTCATTTAAACTTGTTCCGAGACACTGCAGAATATCAGTCAGCGTTGAGATAGAAGGGGAAGTGAGATTGCGCTCCAACTGGGAAATAAATCCCTTGGAAAGTTCAGCGCGATCTGCCAATTCTTCCTGCGTCAAGGCTTTCTGAATTCTGAGCTCTTTTAATTTAAGCCCGATATCCATTTTGACACCTCTTTGTGACAATTAAATAAACTTTGAGTTTAGTTTTACTAAACAATCTGTTCTAATTATATATTTCTTATGATAAATGTCAATATATTTACAGCGTATTTTGTAAAAAAAGAGAGGAAATTTGCGAGTGAATTCTTAACAAAAAAATCTTGGTGTGGTATGATTAGAATAATTAAGCTTATACGGAGGTATAAAAATGGCAAAAAGTAAATACGTGGCGTATGTATCGACCTACACGATGGGAGATAATCACGGCATTAAAATATATGATGTGGATGTGGAAAAAGGAAGACTGACACCGAAAGATCAGGTGGAGATTACAAACTCTTCCTATATTACAATTTCACATAATGGGAAATATTTGTATTCCATTACTGATTTCGGTGTGGAAGCATATGAGATCGGAAAGGACGGAAGTCTTTCCTGTATCAATCATGGCTCCATCAATGGTATGAGAGGTTGTTATCTTTCTACCGATTATGAAGAGAAATTTCTTTTTGTGGCAGGATACCATGACGGTAAAATTACGGTACTCCGTGTCCGCGAAGATGGCGGTGTCGGTGAGATTACGGATGAGGTCTATTTAAAAGGAATGGGAAGTGTTGCAGAGCGTAATTTCCGCCCGCATGTGAACTGCGTAAAGATGACACGTGATAACAAATTTTTGATGGCAGCGGATATCGGAATGGACCATGTGGATGTATATGAACTGAACCATTCAACAGGGAAACTGAGACTGGTGGATGTCATTCGAAGCGAAATTGAATCTGCCCCTCGTCATATCAAGATGACAAAGGACGGAAAGTTTGTTTATATCGTGCATGAATTAAAAAATTATATTGATGTATATTCTTATACGGTAGAGGACGGAAATCCGTTCTTTACAAAAATTCAGAATATTTCGACGGTGAATGATTATCATGCGAGCAATTCGGCGGCAAGTGCCCTGAATTTTTCAGCGGATGACAAATATCTCGTAAGCTCAAATGCAGGAGACAACAGTGTCATTGTTTACAGCATTGATAAGAAGAGCGGAATGCTGACAAAACTGTTCTGTCTTCCGGTTAGCGGTGACTATCCGAAGGATGCAGCATTGTTCCCTGATAACAAGCATTTGCTCAGCTTAAATCATGAATCGGGTACGATGACGTTCTTTCATGTGGATCTTGAGAAGGGATTACTTGTGATGAACGGAAAAGAGATGAAGATTGAGAAGCCGAACTGTGTGATTTTCCATAAGTTGTGATTTGTGATTAAGATATAAATTGGGTAGAGGACAATATTTTGTATGATAATAGACACGATAACGGGTAATATGAATTTTGATAAATTTATTATATATCCTAATATGTCATATGTTGAGTTGATAGAGAAGATGTCTAAAGAAGACGTTTTAACGTGTGATATCAGTGATACTATCAGTGTATTATTGCAACCGATTCAATGCAGAGATTATGTGTTTCTGATACGTTTATATTTTGATAAGGAAAATCAAAGTTTAATCTTGACGCAGATAGCAACTGTTGGGCATGGAGAAAAAATAACATGGCAGGATTGGAGCTATAATAAAGAGATTGAGAGAAAAAATAGAAACGAGAAATGGCTTTTGGAAGAAATAAATAAAACTGATTGTAATTACAGGTGGGGGAGTATAAAGTCTGTTTACAATAGTTTAGAGGGGTCAAGCTATGTGATTATAAAGTACAATTAATTTGAAAATTTGAAATACGACCACCTATATCTATGATGAGAAGTAAAAACGGAGATAACCTAAAAATGTGTTAGGGTGTCTCCGTTTTTCATATTAATCCCGAAACATTAGTTAACTTTGCAACTCTTCCCATTCCTCATATTTCTGCTCCAATTCCTCAGAAAGAGCAGTCTGTTCTTTGGAAAGTTCCTGAAGTCTTGCAACATTGGTAGCTACTTCCGGGAGAGCCATTTCTTCCTCGATTTCGCTGATGCGTTGTTCCAAAACAGCAATGCGGTCTTCGCATTTTTTGAGTTGATTTTCCAGTTTCCGTTTCTGCGCCTGCAATTCTTTTTGCTGCTGCCAGTCCAGTTTTCCGGCGGAGTTTTCCGAAGAGTTTGCAGAGCCGGAAGAAGCAGTTGTGCCTGCTGCCAGCGGAGCGTAAACAGAATTGCCGGCGGAAGCAGTAGTTGTAACACCTTCCACCGTCTCTTTTTTCTCAAGATAATAATCATAATTTCCGCCGAACGAATAAAATTTATGATTTGCTAAATCCAAAATACGCGTTGCAGTCTGGTTGACAAAGTAACGGTCGTGCGAAACGTAAAGAACCGTTCCTTCATAGCCGTTTAATGCCTGTTCCAAAATTTCTTTGGAAGTGATATCCAAGTGGTTGGTCGGCTCGTCGAGAATCAAAAAGTTAGCGTTTGACAACATAAGCTTAGCGAGAGAAACACGTCCGCGTTCACCTCCGGAGAGGTCTCCGATACGTTTGAACACATCGTCTCCCGTAAACAGAAAAGCGGCGAGAGTATTGCGGATTTCTGTATTGGTAAGCGTAGGGTAATCGTCTGAAATTTCATCAAACAACGTTTTTTCACTGTGAAGTACATGGTGTTCCTGGTCGTAGTATCCGATTTCGACTTTTGTACCCAATACAAATTCACCGGCATCGGCCGTCTCTAATTCATTTAATATTTTTAGTAATGTCGTTTTTCCGGTTCCGTTGTCACCGATAATGGCAACATGTTCTCCGCGCTTAATTTCCATGTCCACATCTTTAAACAGAAGATTGTCTCCGAAACTCTTAGAGAGTCCCGTGACGGAAAGGACATCGTTTCCGCTTGTGATGCGCGGCGTGAGGGTAAAACGCATATCATCGCGCAGTTCTACGGGTTTTTCAAGTACATCCATTTTGTCGAGCATCTTTTCACGGCTTTCTGCACGTTTAATGGATTTTTCGCGGTTAAAAGATTTTAATTTATCGATGACCTGCTGCTGATGTTTGATTTCGTCTTGTTGTTTCAAATATGCTTTCATCTGAGCATTTCTGATTTCTGCTGATTTTTCCGCAAAAGCAGAGTAGTTTCCGACATACATGCGGCTTTCACCGTTTTCAACAGAAAGCACTTTGTTTACAATGCGGTCAAGGAAATACCGGTCATGGGAAACGATGATTACAGCACCTTTATAAGTGCGCAAATAGTTTTCGAGCCAGTTGATAGATGAAATATCCAAGTGGTTGGTCGGCTCGTCGAGAATAATTAAATCCGGGGAAAGCAACAGGAGTTTCGCTAAGGATACACGTGTTTTCTGGCCGCCAGAAAGTGTAGAAATTTCTTTGGAAAATTCTTCTTCAGCAAAACCGAGACCTTTTAAAACACCGACAAGCTCACTGCGGTATTTGTAACCGTCTTTTGACTCAAAGGCATGAGTTTTCGATGTATATAGTTTCATTAAATCTTCCAGTTCAGAGCCGGAAGCATGTTTCATATCAAATTCAAGCTGACGCAAATCTTCTTCAAGGTCAACCAGTTCCTGTTTGACAGAAAGCAGTTCTTCATAAATTGTATTGGAACTGTCAGAACCGTCCTGCTGTGCAAGATAACCGTAGGTTTTGTCTTTGGCAAAGGCAACAGTACCGGAATCGGGCGATAGTTGTCCGACAATCATTTTAAGGAGTGTCGATTTGCCTGCGCCGTTAATACCGACAATAGCAACTTTGTCATTGTCCTCCACCTGGAAGGATGTTTGACGGATAACTGTATGATCAACAAATGTTTTGGATAAGTTTTGGCATGATAAAATCATTGTGTGTTTCCTCCGTAGTATTACCACAACAATATAGCAGAAAAAAATAAGAAATGCTATATAGACTTATTGTATTTGTCGCATATTTTTTCGAGACGTGGAAAGTCAAGACAACGTTGTTTTCCTTTGAACGTAGGTTCGTTTAGATAAAGATTATATATATTTTTTGCCTTGTCATGTATGAGAATTTCATTTTTTCTGCACCATTTTAATTCTTTGGAACAAAGTATTTTTCGGGCTCTTGTTGAAGGAGAATCTTGAGGAGTAATTTTCAGATTAACAGGAATGAGTTGTGCTGATGTTACAGGAATCATAAGATTAAAATTTAAAACAGCGATTAATTTATCTTTGTCATAGATTTTTTGAAGTTCTGCATTGTTGGACATCTTGTGATGTTTTTCTTTTGGATGGGATAGCGGAATGCAGTATTGTCTGTTTTGATGAGTTACAACGATACCGACAAAAATTCGAGTTTGTTTTCCGATTTGAGGAGAAACAGATGGGACTCGATTATCAGCATTATGTAGGTTGCGGATATATTTCATATCAATTTGGTATAATTTTAGTTGTTTCATAAAATCTCCCGATAAAAACAAAAGGCAACATGCTTTCACACGTTGCCTTTTGTTATAGCCTCGCCATTAGCGGGGACTATCTGTTATCGTTTCCACTTAAACGGTAGGACTCACCACTAAAATAAATATATCGGTTGGAAGTGTGATTGTCAATGTTATATTTTATGGTTTTGGGGGGAAAGAGCGAATGCTCAAGAAAACTTTTAAATATGAAAAGTGTAAGGAAAAGAAATCTGCTTGTCAAGTGATAAAGAAAAAATTTTGACAGATATTTAACAAAGATATATAATAAATTTATCATATATAGGAGGCAGAAAAAGTGGAAGAAAAAGAAATCTCACAGGCCGTCATCGGTCGTCTTCCCCGCTATTTCAGATATCTCGGAGAACTGAAGGATCAGGGCATTGAGCGTATATCATCGCAGGAGTTGTCAGGGATTATGCATGTGACTGCATCGCAGATTCGTCAGGATTTTAATAATTTCGGCGGTTTCGGTCAGCAGGGATACGGATATAATGTGGAATATTTATATACGGAAATAGGAAAAATCCTTGGTATGCACAAGACGCATAATTTGATTATCATCGGTGCGGGACATTTGGGACAGGCACTTGCCAACTATATGAATTTTGAACGCCGCGGCTTTTTGATTCAGGGATTGTTTGATCAGGATACATCTCTGACCGGCAAACTTGTACGAGGGATTCCCGTTCGTCCGATGGAGGAACTTGAGAATTTTATTTTTGAAAACAACATTGATATCGGAGTACTGACGATTCCGAAAGAAGGTGCTATACCGGTATCAAAACGATTAGTAAAATGCGGTATCAAAGCAATTTGGAATTTTGCGCATGTGGACCTTGAGGTTCCGGACGGAGTTCAGGTGGAAAATGTGCATTTGTCAGACAGTCTGATGAAACTTTCTTATAACATTACGAGGTTTGAAAAAGAGCAGAGGTGATTTTATGTCACGTAAGGAAGAAATCTATAAACCGGCGCTTATAGGGAAAAATATTCCTGTTTTAACGCTGGACAATAAGTGGCACAGACTTTTTACCCAGACGGAAATCAGTCCGGCGATTAAAGAAAAAGAACAGGAATTAAATGAGCTGCTGAAGCGTCAGGGGAAACTGAATAATGAATGTAAAAAACTTCGCGGGATTAAAGCAAAACTCCGTGATGAGATTGTGAGCCTGATGGACGGCGGTAATGAGAGCGCTGCGGCGCAGAAAAAGCAGGAAGAGAACAAACGCCTGATTGAGGATTGCAATGACAGACTTGAAGCGGATCAGGATGAGCTTCTCGATATTGAAAAAGAAATAAACAGTGTGAATTATGAACTCATGCTTTTGTCTATGGAAGTATGCTATGAGGCAATTCGTGATAATACGGCGGAGATTGAACAGATCGATAAATGGATTAATCAGATGCGTATTGAACTGAAAAAGAATGTTGTCCGTAAGCAGGAAAAAGAATTGTACAATCAGAATTTGTACACATATATGCATGATATTTTCGGTCCGGAAGTGATTGAAATATTTGATATGAAATATAATCCGGCGGAGAAAGCACCGGTAGCAGCCAAAGATAAAAAATCATAAGATTTCAGAAAAAGGATGCGTTTCGTGTCCTTTTTTATCGTTTGTCAAGAAAGGAAGAGTTGATGAAATATCTGGTGACAGCTGAGCAGATGCGTATGCATGAGCGTCATGTGATGGAGGATATAGGGATTGATGATGTCATCCTCATGGAGCGCGCGGCGTGTTTTGCTGTGAAAGTAATTAAAAATGAAATCGAAAAAAGTGAGCGGATTTTAGTGGTCTGCGGACCGGGAAATAACGGCGCAGATGGTTTTGCTGTTGCGAGAATTTTGACGGAGAAAGGATATGCAGCAGACGTTCTGACAGTCGGAACTCCGGAAAAATATACGCAGCTTCGCAGGAAGCAGGAAATGATATTCAGAAAAGAACTCGGAAGTGCGGCAAAAGAGAGAATTTATGACGATTTGTCAAACACAAAACTTAATGCTGCAGAATATGCTGTTATTGTGGATGCAGTTTTGGGAATCGGTACAAGCAGGCAACTTGCAGGGGGAATGAAAGAGGCAGTAGAGTGGATGAATCAGATGCCTGCATGTAAGATTGCACTTGATGTCCCGACCGGAGTTTGTTCGGATACAGGAAGGGTACTCGGCACAGCTTTTTGTGCAGATATGACTGTGACATTCGGTCTTCGCAAGCAGGGGATGTTCCTTGGCGAAGGGAAGAGATGTGCAGGCAGGATTTGTTATGATTCCTGCGGAATGATATATCCGTCTATGAGTGCGAAAGAAACGTTTTTGCTTGAGAAAAAAACGATTCGTGATTTTATAAAAAGAAATCCGAACGGAAACAAATCAACTTTTGGGAAACTTTCTTTTATTGCAGGAAGTGAAAATATTGCAGGTGCTGCGATTTTAAATGTCTGTGCTGCATTTCGCAGCGGAGCGGGATATGTAAGACTTTATACACATGAAAACAATAAAGAGGCGGTGCTTTCTGCGGCGCCGGAAACAGTGCTTGAAGTGTACGGCAAAGATACGAAAGAAGAATTTGGAGAAATGATGAAAAGTGCAGCCGGCTTTGCACAGGTTGTTTGTATAGGTTCAGGGCTCGGAATGGAAGAAAATGCGAAGCGGCTTATGTCGTCGCTGGCAAAAGAAATGGGCTTGGATGATTGCAAAACATATATTTTAGATGCAGATGCCATAAATTTAATTGCGTCTGATGATTGTTTGAAAGAAAAGTTTTTTTCTGCAAAAGAACAGCTTATTCTTACACCGCATGTTATGGAATTTTCGAGACTTAGCGGTATTTCGGTTGAGGAAATAAAAAATGATTTGGTTGGCACGGCAAGGTCCTATGCGATGCAAAACCACTGTGTTTTGGTTTTAAAAGATGCGCAGACAGTAGTCGCATCGCCGGACGGAAAGGTATGTATTTCCGTAAAAGGTAATGACGGAATGGCAGTGGCAGGAAGCGGAGATGTTCTTGCAGGTGTCATTGCGGGAATTGCAGGACAGACAAAAGATGCGTATTTGGCAGCGTGTACCGGTGTATATATACATGGATGGGCAGGTGATATGGCGGCTGAAAAACTCGGAAAACATAGCATGTTGCCGTCAGATATGGTACACTATGTGAAAAAGTGTATGAAAAAACTTGGAAAAGAGGCGTAGAATAGATGAAGCACCACGAAAGAGTATGTGCATATATAAATTTAGACGCAATTATTGCAAATCTTGAGCAGATGAAAATGAATTTGGCCGGAGATGCAAAGATTGTTGCAGTCGTTAAGACGGACGGATACGGGCACGGTGCGATTCCGATTGCAAAGGAACTGGAAAAGATACCGTATGTATATGGATATGCGACTGCGACGGTAGGAGAGTCGCTTGCACTTCGCCGGGAAGGGATTAAAAAGCCGATTATATGTCTTGGTTATACGTTCCCGGAAAGCTACGAAAAACTTGTCAGTGAAGAAATCAGACCGACAGTATTTCGTGAGGATCAGGCAGTATTATTTTCACAGGTTGCTGAAAAACTTGGAAAAACGGTAAAAATTCATGTGAAAGTAGATACCGGTATGTCCAGAATCGGTATTACACCGGATGATACCGGCGCTGCATTTGTAAAGAAGGTTTCAAAACTTCCGAATGTCGAAGTAGAAGGTGTTTTTACACATTTTTCCAAAGCAGATGAAACGGATAAAACTTTTGCAGAAAAACAGCTTTCTGTTTTTGAAGCATTTGTAGATAAACTGGAAAGTCTGGGCGTTCCTATTCCGTATAAACATATTTCCAACAGTGCGGGAATTGTGGAACTGCCAAAGGCACATAAGGATTTGGTAAGAGCGGGGATTATTTTGTATGGATTATGGCCGTCAGATGATGTTGGACAGGAAAAAATCAAGTTAACACCTGCGCTTACGTTAAAGAGCCATGTTGTTTTTGTAAAAGACATTATGGATAAGACGCCTGTCAGCTACGGCGGAACTTATGTTGCGGATGGTGTGAGGAAGATTGCAACCATTCCGCTCGGATATGGGGACGGATATCCGCGCAGTCTTTCAAATAAAGGATATGTATTGATACACGGACGAAAAGCGCCGATTGCAGGGAGAGTATGCATGGACCAGTTCATGGTGGATGTGACGGATATTCCGGATGTCCGGTGCGGGGATGAAGTGACCTTAATCGGCCGTGACGGCAATGAGATGATAACCATAGAGCAACTTGGTGAAATGAGCGGAAGATTTAACTATGAATTTGTATGTGATCTTTCGAAACGTATTCCCCGGGTTTTCACAAAGGGGAATAAGGTCGTTGAAACAATAGTTTATATTGAATAGTCAAAAATGTAATGGAATACAACAGATTTTTTATGGCAATACTTTGGAAAAGAAATGAAAAAGGAGTGTTGTATTTCATGAAACGCGGTGATGTTTATTATGCGGATTTAAGACCGGTAGTAGGAAGTGAGCAGGGAGGAATACGCCCGGTGCTGATTATTCAAAATGATGTCGGAAACAGACATAGTCCTACGATTATTGTGGCGGCTATTACTTCAAAGATGAACAAAGCAAAGCTTCCGACGCATATAGAATTGTCAGCAGAACGTTACCATATGGTAAAAGACTCCGTAATTTTGCTTGAACAGCTCCGTACGATAGATAAAATCAGATTAAAAGATAAGATATGTCATTTGGATAGTCAGATTATGCAAAAGGTCGATCATGCTCTTCTTATCAGCCTCGCTTTAAATACATAACGGGGAAGATGGCGTGATTGACGAAAAAAACATGAAATGATATAGTATGTAAGATATGTTGCGCCGTGCGGCGCTTCGGACAGACGAAAAGAGAAAATCAAAAAAGAGGAGAATTACGTATGTCAGGACATTCAAAGTTTGCGAACATCAAACACAAAAAAGAAAAAAATGATGCAGCGAAAGGTAAGATTTTTACTATTATCGGTCGTGAAATCGCTGTAGCAGTTAAAGAGGGAGGACCGGACCCGACAAATAACTTTAAACTTGCACAGATTATTGCAAAGGCAAAAGCAAATAATATGCCGAATGATACGATTGAAAGAGGTATCAAGAAGGCTTCCGGAGATGTGGGAAATGTAACGTATGAACATGTTACATATGAAGGCTATGGCCCGAGTGGTATTGCAATCATTGTGGAGGCATTAACAGATAATAAAAACAGAACAGCTGCAAATGTAAGAAGTGCATTTACAAAAGGTTCGGGAAGCATCGGAACACAGGGATGTGTCTCTTTCATGTTTGACAGAAAAGGACAGATTATTATTGATAAAGAAGAGTGTGACATGGAAGCAGATGACCTTATGATGCTTGCACTTGATGCAGGTGCTGAGGACTTTGCGGAGGAAGAGGATAGTTTTGAAACTATTACCGATCCGGATGATTTCCAGGCGGTTTATGATGCGTTAAATGCTGAAAATATTCCGATGGCATCTGCTGAAGTGACGATGATTCCGCAGAATTATGTTGCTTTGTCGGATGAAAATGACATCAAACAGTTGAACCGTACACTCGACCTTCTTGACGAGGATGATGATGTACAGGCTGTGTATCACAACTGGGACGAATAAAAGGTTTTTGCAGGGCGGGAGATGTTATCTTTCGCCTTGTTTTGATTCCCTGATTATGGTATATTGATATAGGTGGTGTCAGTATGTGGCAAGTGAATGAACTTTTTGAAAACAGAGAATATTATTTGCAGAGATTCCATAAAAAATACTACGCAGATGCGTTTGAAGAATATGAGCAGATTTTTCGGAAATTTGATATGATTTGCGGAAAGTATTATGAAGAGTGCGGTGATATTGATAAACTCTGCGGTGATGCGGCAGATGCGATTTGTGCTTATGCTGTGCAGCTTGCCTCGCAGCAAAAGTTCAAAAATGCCCGAATGGAAGCACAGTGGCAGGAACAGATGAATCTTTTTGTTGTTACATATTTGCTTCCGTCGATTATGGAATGCCGGAATGATTATTATAAGCAGCTTGCAAAGGTAATTGAACAGAAATGGGCAAAAACTTTTAAAGGATATAAAATTAAAGCGGCAACTTTTGAGACAATAAACAGTGGTTTTCAAAAGAAAGCGTTTGGATTATTTTAGGAGGATGGAAAATGAAACCAATGAGTGAATACGGAAAAGGAACGCAGTGTATTCAGGGAGGATGGCAGCCGAAAAACGGTGAGGCTCGTGTGCTTCCGATTTACCAGTCTACAACATTTAAATATGAGTCAACAGAACAGATGGGTCGTCTTTTTGACCTTGAAGAGGCAGGTTATTTTTACACAAGACTTCAGAATCCGACCAATGATTGCGTTGCGCAGAAGATTTGTGATTTGGAAGGCGGAGCAGCCGCGATGCTGACTTCTTCCGGACAGGCAGCAAACTATTATGCGGTCTTTAACATTGCAAGTGCAGGGGACCATGTGATTATGTCTTCAAGTGTTTACGGCGGAACATTTAATCTTCTGACAGTGACAATGAAACGTATGGGCATTGAATGTACGGTCATCGATCCGGATTGCACTCCGGAAGAACTCGATGCTGTATTTAAAGAAAATACAAAATGTGTTCTTGCAGAGAGTATTGCAAATCCGGCGCTTGTTGTGCTTGATTTTGATAAATTTGTGTCTGCGGCGCATGCACATGGTGTACCGATGATTGTTGATAACACTTTCCCGACACCGATTAACTGTCGTCCTTTTGAGTTCGGAGTGGATATCGTAACACATTCTACGACAAAATATATGGACGGACATGCAATGGCAGTCGGCGGTTGTATCGTTGACAGCGGTAATTTTGATTGGACGAAATATCCGGATAAATTCCCGGGACTTTGCTATCCTGACGATTCTTATCACGGAGTGACTTATACAGAGCGTTTCGGAAAGGCTGCTTTTATAACAAAAGCAACAGCTCAGCTTATGAGAGATCTCGGTTCCATCCAGTCTCCTCAGAATGCATTTTTATTAAATGTAGGACTTGAAACATTGCATCTGCGCGTTCCGCGTCACTGCGAGAATGCGCAGAAGGTTGCAGAGTTCCTTGAGAATCATCCGAATGTAAAATGGGTGGAATATCCGGGCCTTAAGAGCAGTAAATATTATGAGAGAGCACAGAAGTATATGCCAAACGGAACATGTGGTGTTATTTCATTTGCAGTAAACGGTGATAAAGCAGATACTGTCCGCTTTATGGACGAACTTAAACTTGCTGCAATTGTGACCCATGTAGCGGATGCGAGAACTTGCGTGCTTCATCCGGCAAGTCATACACACAGACAGATGAATGAGCAGCAGCTTGCAGAAGCGGGAGTTGATCCGGGAATGATTCGTCTTTCTGTCGGTATTGAAGACGTGGAAGATATTATTGCTGACCTTTCACAGGCGCTTGAAGTTTTATAAGATAGTACATGATATGGAGATAAAGAATGGATAGATTGGCAATTGTTGTCCCTTGTTATAATGAGGAGGAAATGCTTCCGATTACAACAAAAGAATTGACCGAAGTATTGGATGATTTGATTCGCAAAGAAAAGATTGCAAAGAACAGTTATATCTTATATGTGGATGACGGAAGCAAGGATGCAACTTGGGAACTGATTGAAAAATTGCATAAAGAAAATGACAAAGTATTCGGGTTAAAACTTGCCGGAAATGTCGGACATCAATATGCGCTGACAGCCGGTATGATGCAGGCAAAAGACCATTCGGATATTATGATTTCGATTGATGCAGATCTTCAGGATGACACGCTCGTTATGGAAGAGATGGTAGATAAATATCATGAAGGGAATGATATTGTCTATGGCGTGCGCAATGACCGTAAGAAAGATTCGTTTTTCAAGCGTACCACGGCACAGATGTTTTATAAAGTGCTTGCTGCCATGGGAGTAAAAACAGTATACAATCATGCGGATTACCGTTTAATGAGTAAACGTGCGATGGAACATTTTTCGAATTATGACGAGGTTAATTTATATCTCCGCGGAATTATGCCCCTGATTGGATATCAGACAGACAGCGTATATTATGAGCGTAAGGAGCGTATTGCGGGAGAGTCAAAATATCCGCTCAGTAAAATGCTTTCACTTGCATGGAACGGAATTACATCGTTCAGCGTAAAGCCGATTAATTTTATTGCGGTGCTGGGAATTGTTATTATTTTTATGTGTGTGTTTGCTGCAATCTATGCATTTGTATCCTATTGCAACGGAACTGTGGTTGCAGGCTGGACCTCGCTGATTTTATCGATTTGGCTTCTCGGCGGATTACAGCTTTTTGCCATCGGAATTATCGGACAGTATATCGGAAAGATTTACATGGAAGTTAAACACAGACCGCGTTACAACATTGAAACCTATTTGAATCATGATAAATAGGAGGAAATAAATGGAACAGGAAAATAATAAAACCATAAAACTTATCCATAATCCGTTGCCGGGACCAAAGCCGCATGTGAAAAAAGAAATGCATTACGATTATGAAGTGCCTGCGGATAAAATGCACTTCGATATCGAGAAACCGAATAACAATTATTATGATATAAAATAAAAAAACGGACATAATGAAAAGGAATCGCAAATGCGGTTCCTTTTTTTGTGGAACGCAGATGAGAAATACTTTTGTGCAAAATCGAGTCGTGAAGCTCGATCGGAAAGGAGAACGATTGTGGCAGATAGTAAAAAAATTGAGAAAAAACAAGCGGAAGAGGACTATATAAAGGATACAGGCGCTGTTTCTTTGGATCAAAATGCGGAAAAGCATAAGATTGAGCTGATTACAATTATCGGTGAAATAGAAGGTCATGAAAATTTATCGGGAACTTCAAAAACAACAAAATATGAACATTTATTGCCAAAACTTGCCCAGATGGAAGATTCTGACGAGGTGGAAGGCGTTTTGGTTTTGTTAAATACAATGGGCGGAGATGTTGAGGCAGGATTGGCGATTGCCGAGATGATTGCATCTTTAAGTAAGCCGACCGTTTCACTTGTGTTAGGTGGGAGCCATTCTATCGGAGTGCCTATTGCAGTCAGCGCAGATTATTCGTTTATTGTCAAAAGTGCAGCAATGGTGATTCATCCGGTGAGAATGAGCGGAATGGTTATCGGAACACCTGCTACCTTTGAATATTTCAAATCCATTCAAGATCGAATTACGGGGTTTGTGGTTGAACACTCCAAAATATCAAAAAAAGATTTTGAAAAATTGATGATGGAAACAAAAATTCTTACCAAAGATGTAGGGAGTGTATTGGACGGGAAAGGGGCAGTGCAATGCGGAATTATTAATAAAGTCGGCGGCTTAAAAGAGGCTATGGCGAAATTGCACAAAATGATTAAGGAAAACGGAGAAAAAATGCAATAATTTCAAGTCAACTAACAAGTGACATTTCTTTGAAATAATGATATACTTTAATTTGGTATTTAATGTGAATTTTAGAAAACGGAGTGGATGAAATGGCAGAACAAAGAGGTAGAAAACCTGCTTCTTCCGCGAAAAACAGAGGGAGAAGAAAATCAAATAAAAAAAACCAACAGTCATTTAGTGCAGAAGTAAAAGATGAAGTGATTTTACTTATCGGTATTGCATTTACGATATTACTGTTTTTGTGTAATTTCCATTTGATCGGTAAGGTCGGTGATGCGCTCAGTAATGTGATGTTCGGACTTTTTGGTTTTCTTGCATATATAGCGCCGGTTGCGTTTTTCTTTGCAATTCTTTTCGGAATTGTAAATCTCGGTAATCGTACGGCGACCATTAAACTGTGGTCTGCCATTATATTGTTCATTGATTTTGAGATTGTGTTTGCTTTATTAGCAGGAATAACCAAAGTCGGTGATAGTGTAGGCAGCTATTATCAATATGGCGTGGATCATATTTTCAGCGGCGGAGTGATTGGCGCCTTTCTTGCGAAAGGGATTTCGAGCCTGATTGGTATTGTAGGAACGATTGCCGTGGTTCTGATCGTACTTATTCTTTGTCTTGTATTATTGACTGAGAAGTCGTTTGTAAAAGGTGTTGCAAACGGAAGCCGCCGTGTTTACGAAACAGCACGTGATGATTATGACAGACGTCTTGTGCGCAATGAAGAGATGCGTGAGCAACGCGTGCAAAACCGCAACGAGCGCCAGGAACGCAAAAAGAAACGAATGGAAAAGAAAGTTTCCGGTGTTTCGTCTGATACGGAAATCCCTAAAGTATCGGAAGTATTGCCGCAGGAACATCAAATGCCGGCGATAGATGATGTTTGCGAAAAGAATTTCATGAGTGAAGAAGATGAGCTTGCAAATATTACAATAAAAGGAATTACGCCGCAGGAACCTGAACTTCCGAAACGTGTACATAAAGTTAGGGTGATGGAAAAAGAAGAACCTGTAGATATGGAAAAAATATCGTCGGCTTTAGAAGCGACTGCTGATAAATTCAGTTCGGAAGTGCAGGAGCAGGTAGTGATTCCGGCTCCGGCCCCTGTGGCAGTTAAAAAGAAACCATATAAAAAACCACCGCTTTCTCTCTTGAAAAAAGGTGAAAAAGGAAGCGGCGGAAATTCCGAAAAACAATTAAAAGAAACTGCAATGCAGTTAAAACAGACATTAAAAACGTTCGGTGTAAATGTTACGATTACGGATATCAGTCAGGGACCAGCCGTCACACGTTATGAACTTCAGCCGGAAATGGGTGTTAAGGTTAGTAAAATTGTCGGTTTGACGGATGATATCAAATTAAACCTTGCAGCAACAGATATTCGTATTGAAGCACCGATTCCGGGGAAAGCAGCGATTGGTATAGAGGTTCCGAATAAAGAAAACAGCATGGTTTCACTTCGGGATTTATTTGAAACATCGAATTTCAAAGAATTCCAATCAAATATTGCGTTTGCAGTCGGAAAAGACATTGCCGGACAGACAATCGTTGCTGATATCGGTAAAATGCCGCATGTTTTGATTGCAGGGTCCACAGGTTCCGGAAAGAGCGTATGTATTAATACACTTATTATGAGTATTTTGTACAAAGCTTCTCCGGATGATGTAAAACTGATTATGGTTGACCCTAAGGTTGTTGAACTTAGTGTTTATAACGGTATTCCTCATTTGCTTTTGCCTGTTGTGACAGACCCGAAAAAAGCTGCTGCAGCCCTTCATTGGGGTGTAAATGAAATGACGGAGCGTTATAAGAAATTCGAGGATCTTCATGTAAGAGACTTGAAGGGATATAACAAAAAAGTAGAAGAAATGAAAGAAAACGGAGGCGAAGAACTTCCGACAAAACTTCCTCAGATTGTAATTATTGTGGACGAGCTTGCAGATCTTATGATGGTTGCACCGGGTGAAGTGGAAGAGTCTATCTGCCGTTTGGCACAGCTTGCAAGAGCTGCCGGAATTCATCTTGTGATTGCGACGCAGAGACCTTCGGTTGACGTTATCACAGGATTGATTAAGGCCAATATGCCGAGCCGTATTGCATTTGCGGTATCTTCCGGTGTGGATTCCAGAACCATTTTGGATATGAACGGTGCGGAAAAACTGCTCGGAAAAGGAGATATGCTGTTTTATCCGCAAGGCTATCCAAAACCGGTACGAGTACAGGGCGCATTTGTATCGGACAAAGAAGTGGCTGATGTGGTAGACTTCCTGAAAGCACAAAATTCAGGCGATGATGCACAGGTACAGGAAATGGAAGCACAGCTTGCTTCGATCGGAAGCGGCGGTGTCGGGGCAGGAAAAGCCGGTGGCGGTGATGAGAGAGATGTTTATTTTGCAGATGCAGGAAGATTTGTCATTGAACAGGAAAAAGCATCTATCGGTAAACTTCAAAGAGTGTTCTCGATTGGTTTTAACCGTGCAGCAAGAATCATGGATCAGCTGTATGAGTATGGCGTCGTCAGTGAAGAGGCCGGTACGAAACCGAGAAATGTATTAATGACAATGGAAGAATTTGAGCAATTACTTGAAGAAATATAAGGATATTGAGGTAAGATGAAATGACAGATATAGAAATTGCACAGGCTGCGGAGCTTAAACCGATTACAGAGGTTGCAGGCAAGCTCGGCATAGAAATGGATGATTTAGAACTTTACGGAAAGTATAAGGCAAAATTATCAGATGCTTATTTGCGAAAAATCGAAAATAATCCGAAAGGAAAGCTTGTTCTTGTGACAGCAATCAATCCGACACCGGCAGGTGAAGGAAAAACAACTGTCAGCGTGGGACTCGGTGAAGCTTTTAATAAGCTTGGCAAAAAAACGGTGATAGCATTGCGTGAGCCATCACTCGGACCATGTTTCGGTGTAAAAGGCGGTGCAGCAGGAGGCGGATATTCCCAGGTTGTTCCGATGGAAGATTTAAATCTTCATTTTACAGGGGATTTTCATGCGATAACTTCAGCAAACAACCTTTTGGCGGCTCTTTTGGATAATCATATCCAGCAGGGAAATGAACTTAGAATTGATACAAGACAGGTGGTATGGAAACGTTGTGTAGACATGAATGACCGTGCGCTCCGTAATATTGTTATCGGTCTGGGAAATAAAATGGACGGTGTTGTTCGTGAAGACCATTTTGTAATTACGGTGGCATCTGAGATTATGGCAATCCTTTGTCTTGCAAAAGACATGGATGATTTGAAGCTGCGTCTCGGAAGAATCATTGTTGCCTATAATATGGACAATGAGCCTGTGACGGCTGCTGATCTTAATGCAGTCGGAGCTATGGCGGCGTTGTTAAAGGATGCGATGCAGCCAAACTTAATTCAAACCTTGGAACATAATCCGGCGTTGATTCACGGAGGTCCGTTTGCCAATATAGCACACGGATGTAATAGTGTCAGAGCGACAAATGCAGCTCTTCATCTTGCAGATTATGTGATTACGGAAGCAGGTTTCGGCGCAGATTTAGGTGCTGAGAAATTCTTTGATATTAAGTGTCGTCTGGCGGGATTAAAACCGGATGCGGTTGTACTTGTTGCAACAATTAAAGCACTGAAATATAACGGCGGCGTTCCGAAGTCAGAAGTGACAAAACCGAATCTTGAAGCGCTTAAAAAAGGTATTGTCAATCTTGAAAAACACATTGAAAATATTCAGAAATACAAAGTTCCTGTTGTTGTGACGCTCAATGCGTTTGTGACGGATACAGAAGAAGAAACAGCCTTTGTAAAAGAGTTCTGTGAAAGCAGAGGATGTGAATTCGCTTTGGCTCAGGTTTGGGCAAATGGCGGAGAAGGCGGAGTGGCTCTTGCAGAAAAAGTTCTTAAGACTTTGGAAGAAAAAGAGAGCCGTTTTGAGACGATTTATAAAGATGAGGCAAGTTTAAAAGAGAAGATTGAAACTGTGGCGAAGGAAATTTACGGTGCTGACGGAGTAAATTACAGTCCGGCGGCAGAAAAACAGTTGGAAAAACTGACACAGCTCGGTTTTGGTAATGTGCCTGTCTGTATGGCAAAAACACAGTATTCTTTATCGGATGATCCGGCGCTTTTAGGCAGACCGGAAGGATTTACGGTTCAAGTAAGAGAAGTATATGTTTCCGCAGGGGCCGGCTTTGTCGTAGTTCTTACAGGAGCAGTTATGACGATGCCTGGGCTTCCGAAACAGCCTGCGGCATTTTCGATTGATGTAACAACAGAAGGTACGATTACAGGTTTATTCTAAATATAATGGAGTGATTCTATGAAATGTCCACATTGTGGTACTCCGATGACAGATGAACAAATTTTCTGCGAGAAATGCGGGAAAGAAAGAGAACTGGTTCCTTTGTATGAGGCTGATATTGATGAAACAATCGAAGATGCCATTTCCGGTATTGCGGTAGATCTTGCAAATACGCAAGAGATCAAACCGATCAGGGCGGAACATATCATAACCGAGGAGCAGATAAAAAAACTGTCAGAGGAAGAAGAATTTGAAGACGGGACAGAAAGAAAAGGCACGAGTGCGCGTTTTTTGATATTTATGATCGGATGCGTTGTTGCTGTTGTGTTTTTGGTTGTTCTTGTTTTGTCAATTTATCATATGAGACAGCAATCTTCCTATGATTTTCATATAAAGAAAGCAGAAGAGATGAGCAGGGTAAGCAATTATGAACAGATGCTGGAACATGCGGTCTCTGCGAAAGATATTGCGCCGAATTCTTCTGATGCAAAGATGTTGATTGCCCGCGCTTATGAAGGTATGGGAAATATACAGTATGAACGGGAGATGCTCGAAGATTTATTGGCGGTTGACAGTGCATATGCACCGGCTTATGAATTGCTTGTCCCGTTATATGAAAATGGCGGGGAATATCAAAAAATAGCAGATGTTTTGTCGCGTTGTTCGGAACAGAATGTTTTGGATAAATATGCAAAATATTTGGCAACTGCGCCACAGGCGAGTGAAGAACCCGGAAATTATGAAGAAGTTTTGGCTGTGAAGTTAATCGGACCGGGAACCGGAAAGATTTTCTATACGACAGACGGTTCTGATCCGGGGAAGAGAGGAAAAGAATATATTACACCGATTGTTCTTCAATCGGGAAAACATAAACTGCAGGCGGTCTATGTCAACGAGTATCAAATTTGCAGTGAAATTATGGTGGCAGAATATTTCATAAATGAACAGGTTGCTTTGGTACCGGAAATCAGTTTGCCTTCCGGAACTTATACAGAGCCTCAATATATATCCATTGAACTTCCGGATGAGGAATATCGGGTGTATTATACAACGGATGGTTCAGAACCGGGATTAGAAAGTACTTTGTATGAAGGGGCGATACCTCTTCCGCTCGGAAATACTGATTTTGCATTTGTGATGTACGATCCGAACGATATTCCGGGCGAGATTGTATATATGCAATACAGTTTTGAGATGGATATTCCGTTTACGGGGGAACAGGCATCTAATATGCTGATTCAAACTATGATTTCACAAGGCCTTTTAACTGATGCGGACGGTCATTTAGATGGTGTCGAAGGGAAAAAACAATATGTCGCAGATACCATCATAGCTGAAAATGACGGATATTATTATTTGTTAAACGAAATTTTTGTATCTCCTGACGGTATGAGTCAGAAGACCGGAAATATTTATGCTGTCAGCGTAACGACAGGCGAAAGTTATCAGGCACAACGTAATTTGATGGGAATGTTTGAACTCAGAAGATTGCAGTAAAAATGCTTGCTATTTGGAAGTAATTCTATTACTATAAAAAAGATGTAGCCGAATCAAGTTCGGTAAAACGAGGAGGATAAAAATGTATAAAATTGTAAGAGCACAGGAACTTACGACAAACATTTATCTTTTTGAAGTTGAAGCAAAAAGAGCAGCTAAATCATGTTTGCCGGGACAGTTTGTCATCGTCAGAACCGATGAAGATTCAGAGCGTATTCCGCTCACAATCAGTGATTATGACCGTGAAAAAGGAACCATCACGATTGTAGTACAGACAATTGGTGCAGGTACTATGGCTATGGCAAATTTAAAAGCAGGAGATGCGTTCCACGATTTCGTAGGACCGCTCGGACAGCCTTCAGAGTTCTGCAGTGAAAATTTAGAAGAATTGAAACAGAAGAAAATCATTTTTGTTGCCGGAGGTCTCGGAACAGCACCTGTATATCCGCAGGTAAAATGGCTTCATGAGAACGGTGTAGATGCAGATGTTATCATCGGTGCAAAGACAAAAGATTTACTTATTTATGAAGAAGATATGAAAAAAGTTGCAGCCAATGTATATCCTACAACGGATGACGGTTCTTACGGAAGAAGCGGAATGGTTACAACTACACTCAAAGATCTCGTGGAAAAAGAGGGCAAGCAGTATGATATCTGTGTTGCTATCGGACCGATGATCATGATGAAATTTGTGTGCTTGACAACAAAAGAATTAAACCTCAAAACCATCGTTTCCATGAACCCTATCATGGTAGACGGAACCGGTATGTGCGGTGCCTGTCGTTTGACAGTCGGCGGTGAGGTGAAATTTGCCTGTGTTGACGGACCGGAATTTGACGGTCATCTTGTAGATTTTGATCAGGCGATGAAACGTCAGCAGATGTACAAAACAGCAGAAGGCAGAGCTTTATTAAAACAGCAGGAAGGTGATACGCATCACGGCGGATGCGGACACTGCGGAGGTGACGAATAATGGACGTATTAAAGAAAGTACCTGTCAGAGAGCAGGATCCACAGGTTCGTGCAAAGAACTTTGACGAAGTATGTTTAGGATACAACAAAGAAGAAGCAATGGAAGAAGCAAGCAGATGTATCAACTGTAAAAACGCGCAGTGCGTGAAAGGTTGTCCTGTTTCTATCAATATTCCGGGCTTCATCGAGCAGGTAAAAGAAGGAAATATCGAAGCTGCTTACCAGGTAATCAGTGAGTCGAGTGCACTTCCGGCAGTTTGCGGCCGTGTTTGTCCGCAGGAGAGCCAGTGTGAAGGAAAATGTATCCGCGGTATTAAAGGTGAACCGGTTTCTATCGGTAAATTAGAGCGTTTCGTGGCTGACTGGGCTTCAGAAAACGGAATCAAACCGGCTGTAAACGCTGAAAAGAAAAATAAAAAAGTAGCAGTGATCGGTTCCGGTCCTGCAGGTCTTACTTGTGCGGGCGACCTTGCCAAGATGGGATATGATGTGACTATTTTCGAAGCGCTTCATGAAGCGGGCGGTGTACTTGTTTATGGTATTCCGGAATTCCGTCTTCCGAAAACGGACGTAGTTGCAAAAGAAATTGAAAATGTAAAAGCTCTCGGTGTTAAAATTGAGACAAACGTTGTGATTGGTAAATCTACAACGATTGATGAGTTGATGGAAGAAGAAGGCTTTGAAGCTGTATTTATCGGCTCAGGAGCGGGTCTTCCGAAGTTTATGGGGATTCCGGGCGAGCAGGCAAACGGCGTATTCTCTGCAAATGAATACCTGACAAGAAGTAATCTTATGAAAGCGTTTAAAGAAGATTCTTCTACACCGATTATGCGCGGACAGAAAGTGGCTGTTGTCGGCGGCGGTAACGTTGCTATGGACGCAGCAAGAACAGCACTTCGTCTCGGTGCAGAGGTACATATTGTTTACCGTAGATCGGAAGAAGAACTTCCTGCCAGAGTGGAAGAAGTTCACCATGCAAAAGAAGAAGGTATCATTTTTGACCTTCTTACAAATCCGGTTGAGATTCTTGCAGATGAGAACGGCTGGGTAAGCGGTATCAAATGTGTAAAGATGGAACTTGGTGAGCCGGATGCATCAGGAAGAAGAAGACCTGTTGTGATTGAAGGTTCTGAGTTTGTAATCGATGTTGACACAGTGATTATGTCTCTCGGTACATCACCGAACCCACTTATTTCTTCTACAACAAAGGGACTTGATATTAACAAGTATAAATGTATCGTTGCGCAGGAAAACGGTCAGACAACCAAAGAAGGTGTGTTTGCCGGCGGAGATGCAGTTACAGGTGCAGCAACCGTAATTCTTGCCATGGGTGCAGGAAAAGAAGCTGCAAAAGGTATTGATGAATATTTAAGCAATAAATAAGGAGAACGATTATGCCTTGGTGTCCGGTTTGTAAAAATGAATATGTAAAAGGATATACCCGTTGCAGTGATTGTGACGTGGATTTGGTAGAGACGCTTGAGGAAGCACCGAAACCTATTATTTTCGGTGAAGAAGGTCCTGTGACGCAGATGGCAGAGTTTTTAAAAGCCAACGGCATTGAAGAAGCGTTTGTGCGCTATGATGAAAAAGAAAAAGCACATGAACTCTATGTTCCGAACGAAAAAATCGGTAATGCAAAAGCGATGATTACGGAACTTCTCCGCAAGCAACAGGAAAATGAGCAGGAGCTTGAAGTGGAAGAGATGGAAACAGCGCAGGAGAGTGAACCTTCCGAAAAAGCACCGGACCGCAGAAAAGGCGGTTCTTACGAAGATAAAGGTGCAAAAGCAGAGGAGTACAAATCCAGCGCGGTTGCGCTTATCGCTGTCGGAGCACTCGGAGTGGTTGCGCTTGTACTGTTCTGGTTGGGGATTTTACCGTTCCGTATGTATGGCATGGGAAAAATCATGTTTACAGGCGTTATGGGATTTATGTTCCTTGTATTCCTGATTATGGGATTTAACGCAATTAAGATGTATAAAACATATGTCGGTGTTGCGTCAAAAGAGAATTCGTTGATTGATGATATAAATGAGTTTTTAGAGACAAATCTCAAAAAAGAACAAATTGATACAACGCTTCATATCAGTGACGAAGGTGCAGATGATGCTGCGCAGGCAAGACTGTATTTTACAAGAGTTGAGTTTATCAAGAGACAGCTTTTTGAAGCATTTCCGGATTTGGATATGCCTCTTGCTGATAAGATGGCAGATGACTGGTATAGTAAACAGTATGATTAATTTGTCCAAGGACAGGAGTCGAAATGAAAATTACAATAATTACGGTTGGGAAAGTAAAAGAATCGTATTTCAGAGGCGCTATAGAGGAATACTCTAAGCGCCTTTCGAAATATTGCAAACTTGATATAGTGGAAGTGGCGGATGAAAAGACACCGGATAAAGCAAGTGAAACAGAAGAAGAGCAAATTAAAGCAAAAGAGGCAGAGCGTATCATGAAACATATCCGGGAGGATGCATATGTAATTGCGCTTGCAATTGAGGGAAAGCAGCTTGATTCCGTAGAACTTTCAAACAAAATAGAGACACTCGGGATACAAGGAAAGAGTCATATTCAATTTGTCATCGGAGGTTCGCTTGGTTTGCATCCGTCCGTTCTTTCACGTGCTGATGATAAACTGAGTTTTTCAAAAATGACATTTCCACATCAGCTTATGCGTGTTATACTGTTAGAACAGATATACAGAGCGTATCGGATTATGAATCATGAACCGTACCATAAATAGGAAAAGGAGAATTTTATCATGGAAAATGAAACAAAAGAAATGAAACAGGAAAAACAAAAGAAATCGAATAAACTTTTTGATGTATTTTTGTTTATATTGATTGCAGGTATCATAGCAGGTGTTTATTTTTATTCGCAGTTTATACTCGTAAAGCCGTCGGTTAAGATTGACGGGACAGAACTGAAAGTAAACATGACGGTACAGGAACTTGTAGATGCAGGTTTTGCAATTGATGATTCTATTGCAGGAAACGGTGATATGGATTTAGATGCACAGCCTGATATCCCGGGTGAAAGTTATACATCTACGTTTTATTATGTTTATGCAAAGGATGCAAACGGCTATTATAAGTATACGAATATTGTGTTCCATGTATTTAACAAGGATGTAAACTCTGTGGAATTTAAAAACAGCCAGATTTACGGCTATCGCTATGACCCTCATTATGACAATGGCGAATTTTCTGTGTTAATCAATGATATTTCGTTTGCAGGCAAGAGCAAAGAAGAGGCGCTTGCTGCATTTGAAGATTTAGGTATTAAATTTGACAGTGCAGATAAAGATGAATTTTTTGGTGGAGACAGAAATATCATATTCGGAAAATCCGGTGATTTTTCTTATATTATTGAAACAGATTACAGCAATGGAAATGTGACAAATATTGAAGTAAAACGTAACGTTTAAAGGTTGATTATGAGAAAAAAAGAACTTGCTGGAGAAGTAATTAAGAGATTAAAAAAAGAATATCCGGATACAGGTTGTTCGCTTGAATATAAAGAGCCGTGGAAGTTGCTTGTCAGTGTCCGCTTGGCAGCGCAATGTACAGATGCCCGTGTTAATGTGGTTGTGCAGGATTTATATCAAAAGTTTCCGGATGTGGATTCTTTGGCGGATGCACCTGTTGAAGAAATCGAAAAGATTGTACGTCCGTGCGGTCTTGGGAACAGCAAGGCACGCGATATCAGTGCATGCATGAAAATGCTTCGTGACGAGTTCGGAGGGGAAGTGCCGGATACAATGGAAGAACTTTTAAAGCTTCCGGGGGTCGGGCGAAAAAGTGCAAATCTTGTTCTAGGTGATATCTACGGAAAACCGGCGATTGTGACGGATACGCATTGTATCAGGCTATGTAACCGTATCGGGCTTGTTGACGGAATCAAAGATCCGAAGAAAGTAGAGATGGCACTATGGAAAATAGTACCTCCCAAAGAAGGCAATGACTTGTGCCACAGATTTGTGGATCATGGAAGAGAAATTTGTACAGCGCGTACAACACCGTACTGCGATAAG
>JAZQDJ010000068.1:0-27010 GCA_045546735.1 Lachnospiraceae bacterium
CAGTCCGGTGGTCGTGGTCAGTACGGTCACTGTAAGGTTAAATTCGAGCCAATGGATGCCAACGGTGAAGAACTGTTCAAGTTCGAATCCACAGTAGTTGGTGGTGCTATTCCGAAGGAGTACATCCCGGCTGTTGGCGAAGGTATCGAAGAGGCTACTAAGGCTGGTATCCTTGGCGGATTCCCGGTACTTGGTGTTCACGCAAACGTATACGATGGTTCCTACCATGAGGTTGACTCCTCCGAAATGGCATTCCACATTGCCGGTTCCATGGCATTCAAAGAGGCTATGGCAAAAGCTGGCGCTGTATTACTTGAGCCGATCATGAAGGTTGAAGTTACTATGCCGGAAGAGTACATGGGTGACGTAATCGGTGATATCAACTCCCGTCGTGGCCGTATCGAAGGTTTCGAAGATATCGGCGGCGGTAAGATGGTTCGCGCATACGTTCCGCTTTCCGAGATGTTCGGTTACTCCACAGACCTTCGTTCCAGCACACAGGGTCGTGGTAACTACTCCATGTTCTTCGAGAAGTACGAGCAGGTACCGAAGAACGTTTCCGAGAAGATCATCGCTGAAAGAAAAGGCAAATAATTTACTTCATAAATAACCGGTCTGTGCAGCAGTGCACGGACCGGATAAAAGAGTAAATATATGTAAGAATAGGCTTGAAAAATTGATTCGAATAGAATATAATATATTTTAGCCTAAATTATATAATAGCCCAATGGGCGCAAATTAAGGAGGACTTTTTAAAATGGCAAAAGCTAAGTTTGAAAGAAGCAAACCGCATTGTAACATTGGTACCATTGGACACGTTGACCATGGTAAAACAACATTAACAGCTGCTATCACAAAGACTCTTCACGAGAGACTTGGTACAGGTGAAGCTGTTGCATTCGAAAATATCGATAAAGCTCCGGAAGAGAGAGAGCGTGGTATCACAATCTCCACAGCTCACGTTGAGTACGAGTCCAACGCTCGTCACTACGCACACGTTGACTGCCCAGGCCATGCTGACTATGTTAAAAACATGATCACTGGTGCTGCTCAGATGGATGGCGCTATCCTCGTAGTAGCTGCTACAGATGGTGTTATGGCTCAGACAAGAGAGCACATCCTTCTTTCCCGTCAGGTAGGCGTTCCGTACATCGTTGTATTCATGAACAAATGTGATATGGTTGATGACGAAGAGCTTCTTGAGCTCGTAGAGATGGAGATCAGAGAGCTCCTCGACGAGTACGAGTTCCCGGGCGATGACACACCGGTTATCCGTGGTTCCGCTCTTCAGGCTCTTAACGATCCGCAGGGTCCGTGGGGCGACAAGATCATCGAGCTCTTCGACGCAGTTGACTCCTACATTCCGGATCCGGAGCGTGAGACAGATAAGCCGTTCCTTATGCCGGTAGAGGACGTATTCACAATCACAGGTCGTGGTACAGTAGCTACAGGCCGTGTAGAGCGTGGTACACTTAAGCTCAACGACGAACTTGAAATCGTTGGTATCCAGGAAGAGTCCAGAAAGACTGTATGTACAGGTATCGAGATGTTCCGTAAGCTCCTTGATCAGGCTCAGGCTGGTGATAACATCGGTGCTCTTCTTCGTGGTGTTCAGAGAACAGAGATCCAGCGTGGTCAGTGTCTCGTAAAACCGGGTTCTGTAAAGTGCCATAAGAAATTTACAGCTCAGGTTTACGTATTAACAAAGGACGAAGGTGGACGTCATACTCCATTCTTCAACAACTATCGTCCACAGTTCTACTTCAGAACAACAGACGTTACAGGTGTTTGCGAGCTTCCAGCAGGTACAGAGATGTGCATGCCTGGCGATAACGTAGAGATGACAATCGAGCTCATCCACCCAATCGCTATGGAGCAGGGTCTTACATTCGCTATCCGTGAAGGTGGACGTACTGTAGGTTCAGGCCGTGTTGCTACAATTATCGAGTAATTAGTAGAAATACAGTAAATTCAAGGCTTCCGAGAGTTTTCTCGGGAGCCTTTTTGTGTTCCGGAATGGAGAAAAACAGCTCTACCGGTGCCAAAACGGTGCCAAAAAGAGGGGGAGCGGTGCCAAAATTGCCAAAAAATTCGAACAATTCACACCAAAATAGCCCCTTTATATCCGGACACAGGAAACCGATTGACAAGGTTCCAGTGTATAAGAAATTTCTACAATATAAAGCCTGCTGGCGCCCCGGCAAGCGGCGTTGGGCTTGACATTGTAGAAATTTCTTATGAAGGGTAATCAAGTCAATCAAAGGGGATTTCCATATCCGGAAATATATGTGCAAAAAAACTCCGGTGAACCAAGAAATTCACCGGAGCCGTTTTTTACCATCCCTTAATCTGTTTTATCTGTTCTGCCCGCTCTGCATCTCTATGATACTGCAGCTTAAATTGTATCGTTTCTACAACCTCTTTCCGGGCCTCATCATCCAGCTGATAAAAGGAAGTGAGCAGATTATCCACATCGGGCATACTGTTCTTCCCGAATAAGTGCATCAGCGGATAGAGAGAATACTTTAAGTATGTCTTTATTCTGCTTGCGTCTAATGCACCGTTTAGTCCGTTCGGAAGAGTAGGATAGATTTCCTCTTCCGTAAGAGCTCCGGAGAAAGGACTTGCGGAGCATATCTCATTCACATCTATCTCCAAAGCGTTTGCCAGACGAAGGGCAAAGTCAAATCTGATATTAGAATCCTTTTGAATAATAGTATAAAGTGTTGTGGCACTAATGCCCGTCTCTTTTGCAATCTTACGCACATTCGTGCCTTTGTTATCAATATGTTCTTTTAATTTCTTGCCGTCTCCCATACATAACCTCCTATATTCATACATAAAGAAATTACGAAAATCATAATTACAATATTCATAATAGCACATATACGAAAAACATAAAAGGAGGAAATGTAAAATAAAAGATTTACGAAAAACGTAAAAATACATTTACGAAGTGTTGACACGGTTAAAATATGATGTTAAGATAAATTTACGAAAAACGTACACAAATGAAATACAATAATTGTAATGAATTTGTGATTGAAGAAGGGAGGACGAATGTATGTCAAATTATCAGTATATGATGAGTGCGGACGACGTGGCAAAAGAATTGAATTGCTCCAAGTCTCATGCATACAAGCTTATTAAGGTATTGAACAAAGAACTGGATAGCAAAGGTTATGTGACGATGCCCGGACGAATTCCGAGAGCTTTTTGGGCAACAAAAATGTTTGGCTATGAATTACTAACGAATTAAGAAAGGGATGGGCATTATGTCATACAGGGAGAAAGACACAAAAAAATGGACGGCCCAATGGTTTGAAACAAATGCCAAGGGTGAGAGAAAAAAACGGAGAAAAAGAGGGTTTGCAACAAAACGTGAGGCTCTTGAATATGAACGACAGAAGAAACTGAATACCAAAAGAAGTATGAATATGAAACTGAGTGAATTTATGGAAGTTTACTTTGAAGACAAGCAAAATGAATTAAAGGAACGCACCATGAAGAACAAGCGGTATATGATGGAGCAGCATATCATTCCGTACTTCGGTAAGCAGAAGATGAATGAAATAACTGCCGGGCAGATTATTCAGTGGCAGAATGAAATGCAGACAAAAGGCTTTTCGGAAGCATATTTGCGAATGATACAAAATCAGCTGACCAGTCTGTTTACTCATGCATCTCGAATTTACGATTTACATACAAATCCATGTAAAAAAGTAAAACGGATGGGAAGTTCTGATAACAGAAGTTTGGATTTTTGGACTGTAGATGAATATCAGGAGTTTATACAGACAATGGAACCGGGGAGCAGATATTATCTTATTTTTGAAATCCTTTTTTGGACGGGATGCAGAATAGGAGAGCTGCTGGCACTCACACCAAACGACATTGATTTTAGAAGAAATCAAATAAGTATTACCAAAACCTATTACCGGACGGAAAGGCAGGACGTAATAACCGAGCCAAAGACAAAGCAGTCGGTGAGACAGATAGAGATACCGGAGTTTCTCAAGCAGGAGATTAAGGATTTTATAGACGGTCATTATGGAATGCCGCAGAATGAAAGGCTTTTCCCTATTGTGCAGGAAGCGGTACAGCATAAGATGAAAAATCAAATAGAGAAAGCCGGAGTAAGGAAAATCCGGGTTCACGATTTGAGACACTCCCATGTGGCTTATTTAATCAATAAGGGAGTGGAGCCTATTCTGATAAAGGAAAGGGTAGGGCATAAGGATATTCGTATCACATTAAATACTTACGGGCACTTATATCCAAACCAACAAAGAAAGGTAGCGGATTTGCTGGATTTTGAAAAAGAAAAAAGCCCTAACAGCGGCAACTGTTAGGACTTGTGATAACAGGAAAACCTCTGTTACCTATGTAATCACAGCATAAGTATAACAGAGGTTCTTCTATGTGACAATGGGAAAGGAGGACTTTATGGAAGAAAAGAAAACAGAACTGAAAATGATTAAAATGTCAGAAGTACAGTCACAGGAGATAGAGTGGCTTTGGTATCCGTTCATTCCTTATGGAAAACTGACAATCGTTCAAGGTGATCCGGGAGACGGAAAGACAACCTTGATACTTAATATTGCTGCCAAGTTGTCTAGGGGAGAGGGGATAGATGCTGATATGAAACTCACGCAGCCAATGAACATTATTTATCAGACAGCAGAGGACGGTCTTGCGGATACGGTAAAGCCGAGGCTTGAAAATGCAGGGGCTGATTGTGAAAAGATAGTGGTGATTGATGAAAGTGATAAGTCTCTTTCTATGTCGGATGAAAGACTGGAAGAGGCCATTATCCGGACCGGAGCAAGAATGCTGATTTTGGACCCGATACAAGCCTATTTGGGCGGTGGAATGGATATGAATAGGGCGAATGAGGCAAGAGGGGTAACAAAGCAGCTGGGAGCATTAGCGGAGAAGTATAAGTGTGCCATTATTCTTATCGGTCATATGAATAAGGCATCCGGCAATAAGGCAGCTTACAGAGGTATGGGTTCCATTGATTTCTTTGCAGTGGCAAGGAGTGTGCTACTGGTTGGCAGAGTGGAAGGAGAACCCGGTATCAGAGCGGTTGTGCAGATAAAAAACAATCTGGCACAATTCGGACATCCAAAGGCTTTTGAACTGAAAGAAAACGGTTTTTACTGGCTCGGAGATTATGAAATTACGGCAGATGAAGTGCTGGGCGGTATTATGCCGAAAGCAAACAAATTAGAGCAGGCAAAACAAATGCTCAGGGAACTGGCAGAGACTACGAATGCGGTGCAGAGTAAAGAGATTTTTGATATTGCGGATGAACAGGGGATTTCTAAAAGGACACTTGAAAACGCAAAAAAGGAGCTGGGTATCCGGGCAAGAAAAATCAATAACTCATGGTACTGGGAACTGGATAAGGTAAAACAGATTTAAGGGAAGAACGCAACAATGCAGACTATATAGAATTTGCGGAGATGAACCTTGCAAGGTTGCAAAAATTATAGACCTTGCGTTGTTGCGGTCTTGATAGAAAGAATGGAGTGACAGATTGAAAAAGGTACAGATTTCCGAAGAGTTATTCTTCGCATTATTAAAATATCACTTACTGGAAAGAGAGGAATATTTGCCGGAGATAAAGAAAGGGCTGGAGAGCAAAATGGATGCTATGGTAAAGCGGGATTTATATACCAAATACAAGACTGCACCGACCGGAGAAGAGAGAGAAAAGGCAAGGCAGGCATATCTGGAAAAGGTGGGAATGCACCGGAGCTTTCGGTGGTAAATGTTTCCTTTGATGATTTAGACGGGAGCGTGGCACGCTCCTGTATCATACGGTCAGAGGAAAAGCAGGTCCGGCATCTTACAAGCCCTCGGCGATTGAGAGCGAAATACACCCATCGCACAAAACTTCGTTTTATGCTCTGTGTATTTCGCCCTTGCAGGGGGCTTTGTGCCGGATACGGCACCATGTTCGTAAACGGATGCCTAAGCATCCACTCACAATCGCAGTCCTGCTACCATTTCGTTTAAGGAAGGAGGGTAATGCCTATGATAAGGAATTCATTTATACAAATGTCAAAGCTGACCAATCTAAAGGGGAGAATTAGCTATATATCGAGCAAAGCCAGACAGGAAAATTTGTATGCAGTTTATGAAACAACTGACCGCAGATTTTGGACGGAACTGGCAAAATGCAATCAAGAGGAATTTAAGAAAAGCGGAACAGAAGGAAAGTGCATTGAGGCAAGGGAACTTATTATTGCATTGCCGGAAAGTTTTGTGGATTATGAACCGGATAAACTCTTAAAACTATTTACAGAGCATTTCAAACAGAATTATGGTGTGGAGTGCATTGCAGCTTTGCATCACAATAAACGCAAGACAAATTATCATATCCATCTTATTTTTTCGGAGAGGAAGGTCCTTGAAGAACCTGTGGAGAAGATTGCCACCAGAAATATGTTTTATGATGAAAACGGAAAGCATGTACGTACCAAAAAAGAGATATTAGATGAAAGCGGCCAGCTGCGGAGCGGTTGTAAAATAATACCGAAGGGAGCGGTGTATGAACGTAATATATATACGACAAAAGACAGCCGTTTTAAGAGCGACATTTTTCTTGATGAAGTGAAACGTTCCTATACAGATCTGATTAATATCTATGAAAAAGATGATAAGAAAAAGCTAAAGGTTTTTGACCGAAACGGGGTATATCTGCCAATGAAAAAAATAGGCAAGAACAATCCAAAGGCGGAGCAGATACGTACGGATAATCAGCACCGTGCTATGTGGAACCAGACCGTAGATAGGGCACTAATCAGCGGTGTACCGGAAAGGCAGATTTTGGAAGTAAAACAGAGTGAAATCGGACGGAAAGCAAAGGCGTCCATTCAGAAGTCGGGAAGAAATCCGGCACTGCTAAAAAATCTGATTGTGACAGCAGTATATGCGTTGGAGCTTTTGATTGATAAGGTGCTCAAAGTGGCATTGCAAAAAGCGGATGCTATCGGTGGAACAGCTTTAAAGGCAGGGCCGGTACCGGAAATGCCGGAGAAGTCCGTGCTTGCTTCCAAGTATCCGAAACTTGCGGATATTTATCATAAGCTGGAAAAACAGAACGCTGCTATCTATGAAAAGGAACGTCAGCTTGATGCTACAGAGAAGGAACTTGCCGGAGCAAAAGGGATTTTTAAAGCAAAACAGCGTAAGGAGATGCAGGAGCAGACAGAACAGTTAAAAACGCAGATTGCCAATATGAAACAGCGATTATCAAGCATTGTTCAAGGTTATGGATATAAGAATGTAAAGGAGTTTCTAAGTGAGTACAGGGCTTCCAAAGCGGAATATACTGATTATCAGTCGGCGGTTGCAAAGTCGCAGCAGAACGGAAGTAAAGCGGAGCCGGATAGTTTGAAAGCAAGACTTCAGAAAAAACAGCAGGAGGTAAAGGACCGGGAAAAAAGCAGACAAAGCCAGCAACAAAAGAAGGTAAGGGGTGGAAGATAGAGGCAGATAAAGGCCGGAGTAGGAATTATAGAAGGATTGGAAATAACAGTTTAGATAAAGCGAATGTGAGTGCGGAGTGAATAACTCCGCATTCTTGTATTTGGGATGCAGATTAAATTCTGTTATGATATAATCGGTTTAGACTAAGAGAAAACTTTGAAGTTGACGAAAGGAACATTAAAAATGAAAATCAGAGTAATGAACATATCCGATTACGAACAGGTTTATCAACTATGGTTGTCCTGTTCAGGAATGGGGTTGAATAATTTAGACGATTCAAAAGAAGGAATAGAGAGATTTCTAAACAGAAACCCCGAAACTTGTTTTGTCGCTGAGATAGAACAAACGATAATTGGAGTAATTATTGCTGGCAACGACGGAAGAAGGGGCTATATATACCATACAGCGGTTAATCCTGATTACAGACATCAAGGAATAGCTACAAAGCTTGTAAATGAAGCTATGGGAGCAATAAAAGCATTAGGTATCAATAAGACTGCTTTGGTTGTGTTTTCAAAAAATACCAATGGAAATGCTTTCTGGGAGAAAAGCGGTTTTACTTCACGGGAAGATTTGATTTATAGAAATAAGACAATTACTGAAATGGTAAGAATAGACACATAAATCCCAATTTGTAGGGAACGGAAACTTTGAATTTTGCGGAGGATATCATGAAAAAAATAGCAATGTTTACAATGGGTACCAGAGGCGATGTACAACCATACATTTATTTGGCACAGGAATTAAATAAAAATGGATATGATACATTGCTGGGTTCACATCCTTGCTGGAAACAACTGATTGAATCAAGTAATGTAAAATTTGTACCAGTTGGTCCGGATATTGATATTGAAAAAGAGGCTGCAGTTATTCGAGGGAAAAATAAAAATCCGATGCTTAGTATGCTCAAAACAATGAATTTTGTCTTTGATATGATTATTGAATCTACAGGAGATGTTTTTGAAGCTTGTAAAGGAATGGATTTGATTGTAGTTTCCCATGCTCAAATGGGTGCAACAGAAGCAGAAGTTTTGGGGATACCAACAGTTAATGTTACTATACAACCCGAGATGATTCCAGAAAAATTAAAGAATCAAACCTTTATAAATAAAGTAATTAGCAGTCTAATAGCCGGTCAGATTGCAAAACCATACAACAAGATTCGCAAGAAATATAATTTAAAACCCGCGAAAGATATTGGGGATATTATGTCTTCAAATTATGATTTGATTCCTATTAGCCAATATGCCAAAGAAAGAAATCCTTATTGGGAGCCGCATCATGTGTTTACAGGATTTTGGTATCAGGAAGAAATAGAGTATCAGCCGGACAAAGCGCTTGAGAACTTTTTGAAAAGCGGAGATAAACCCATTCTGTTGGCTTTGGGAGCAATGTCTTTTGAAGATAAAGCAGAAGTACATAAACTGGACATGTTTGTCAAAGCATTTGAAAAGACAGGATACAGAGCTATTGTGCAGGGATTCCAAAAATCTTTGCAGGAATATCAGTTGCCGGATTCCATGATTGCAGTTGGCTCGGTTCCGCACAGTTATCTGTTTGACAAATGTAAAATGGTCATTCATCATTGTGGATTTGGGACATCGGCGGCTACTTTAATTTACGGTATTCCATCTATTCCGGTTCCGCATGTGTTAGACCAAAAGGGACAATCAGATATGCTGAGAAAACTGGGAGTGGCAAGTGACGAGATTGACGGACATAATGTGACGGAAGAAAAAATTATTACATGTATTAAAGATATGGATTTGCATTATGAAGAAAGATATCAGAAAGTAAAGCAACTATCCGAAAAAATTAAAAACGAAAAAGGATTAGAGGTGGCAGTTCGCTATATTGGTGAAATCATATAAGAGAAGAAACTTCCAGTTTGGTTAAGAGATGCATTCCGGTGCCAAAACGGTGCCAAGAAATTGTGGAAATAAAAATAGTCCATATAATACAAACGAAAATATGCAGGTTTCAGCAATGAAAAACACGGAAAAGACATAGAAAAACGCTATTCATATAGCGTGAAGGTGGACGTACTGTAGGTTCAGGCCGTGTTGCTACTATCATCGAGTAATCTGCGCGTTAACAACGAGAAGATTTTGATAAGTATAATGAGCCCGGAGCAAGTTTACTTGCTACCGGGCTTTTTTATGTTTATCGCAAAGCGGTGACTGCCGCGACCAAGGAAATACGAATTCCTTCCTCGCTATGAATCATAGGAAGAGGATGTTCGGTGAGAATCGCATGTTGTACACTGTCAAAAATATGGTGGTGGACAAATAATGAGCTGATATATAATGATGGTGTAATTAAGTTTTTTCTGTACACAAAAGGGAAAATTGGAGGCTCTGAAGAACTGAAGTCTCTTCTTACATATTTCGAAGAGACGACGCAGGAAAATGCAGTGGATGCAGAATTGGAAGAGATACAAAGAATTGTCGGAAACATCAAACATAGTCATGAAACGGAGGACCATTATATGACTTTACAGGAAATTATCGACCACGAAAAAGACTATAGTTTCAATGATGGACTGCAAACCGGAGTTCAACAAGGGATACAGCAGGGGATACAGGGTATCGTCCGTACGTCCGTACCTGCCAAAAATTGGATCAGACGAAAGAAAAAACCAAAGAGACACTTATAAAAGAGTTTGATATCACGCAGGAAGAAGCAGGAGAATATATCAGTCTCTATTGGGAAAAAGGAATCGAAACAAACTAACCATATCTTTGGAAGGAATGACACAGTAGCAGTGCAGAGCATGACAAGTCTCTGCGCTGTTTTTTACATTTCTATTTACAAATCCCATCCTATGCGCTAATATTGAATAAATATTCAATGAACAATAATTCAATAAAGGAATAACACATGGAAACAAGAAAAGAACAAAAAGAAAAACGACGACAGGAAATCATAGGTGCGTGCCTTGATTTATTTGTCAGCAAGGGCTACGCAGCAACGAAAGTTACGGATATTGCCAAAAGAGCAAATATGAGTACGGGTTTAATGTTTCATTACTTTGAGTCCAAAGAAAAACTATATGAAGAAATCATACGGATGGGTTTGGAGGGGACATCATATCCGGGAAACCAGCAGTGTGAGCATGCGATTGATTTTTTTGTCAACTTTACAGAAGGTTTATTTGCATATATGAAGCAGCAGCCGTCTGTGGCAAAGTTTTTTGTACTGATGGCAGAGGCGCAGAGAAACGAAGCGACGCCGCCTCATATCAGGGAACTTGCGATGCGGGTCAATGTCATAGAGCAGTTCGTTGCCATTGTCGAATGGGGGCAGCAGGAAGGCTCGATAAAAGAAGGTGATCCTTTGGTTCTTTCGAATGCCTTCTGGTGCAGTGTGCAGGGCGTTGCAGAAAGATATGCGACAAATCAGGAGATAGAGCTGCCTAAGGCAGATTGGCTTGTAGACATTATAAGAAAGTAGGGAGAAACATGAAAAAGGTTGTAATTATAGGCGGCGGAATTGCCGGAATGACAGCGGGAGTATTATTACAGAAGGCAGGATTTGATACAGAAATTTTTGAAAAGAATGCTTTGCCGGGTGGTCAGTGTACGGGATGGAAAAGAGAGGGATACGTAATTGATAACTGTATTCACTGGCTGACAGGAACGAGACCGGGAAGTGCGCTGCATGAACTTTGGAAAGAAATCGGTGCATTGGGAGACGGCGTGGAAGTATATGAAAAAGAGATGTTTTTTTCTTCCAAGTTGGACGGACAGACATTGACGTTTTGGCGGGACAAAGAAAGAACGAGAAAAGAGATGCTCGAATTGTCGCCGGAAGATGAAAAGGAAATCAACAAGTTGATGGAATATGTGACATTGGCTGAGACGATGACAGTGCCTGTGGAAAAGCCGTTTGATGCGATGAATCTGATTGATTTTATGAAGATGGGAATGTCCATGAAGGAAATGGGCGCAGTGATGAAAGAATATGGCAACATGGATATTCAGGAACTTGCGATGCGTTTTAAACATCCTCTCATCCGTCGTGCGATTGTTGATTATATGCCACCGGGATATCAGGCGTACGCGTTTCTCGTTTCTTATGCAACGGTGACAGGCGGCAATGGTGACATCCCAAGGGGCGGTTCGCTTGCAATGGCATTTCGTATTGCAGATAAATACAAAGAATACGGCGGTGTTTTACATACGAATGCAAGAGTAGAAACAATTGTATTAAACGGCAAAAAGGCAGACGGAATTGTGCTGGAAAGCGGAGAGGAAGTAAAGGCTGACTATGTGATTTGTGCCTGTGATACCGGTTATACATTCCGAAAACTTTTGCCTGAAAAATATATGCCGAAGGGCCTTGCGAAAATGTATGCGGAGAGAGAAAAGTATCCGGTTAGCAGCGGGTTCCAGATTGCGTATGCGGTAGAAGGTGTATTTGCAGAGCTTACAGGTACAAGAGTATTTTCGTGTGATGAAATCAAGGTCGGAAGTCAGACGGTGAAGTGTATGAGCATCCAGTCTTACGATTATGAACCTGAGTTTGCACCGGAAGGCAACATGATTTTGCAGACAAATTTCTCGCAGTCGGAAGAGGATTATAAATATTGGGAAACGTTGTATCCGGACAAAGAAAACTATAAAAAGAAGAAACATGAGATTGCGCAGCAGGCACTGCAAAGAGTGGAAAAAGAGTATCCGTTTTTGGCAGGGAAAATACGTGTTATCGATGTATGGTCGCCGATGACGTATACGAGATATTGCAATTCGTATAAGGGCGCATATATGAGTTTTGTCACGACAAAGAAGGCAAAGAGCATTACAGTACCGGGCGTGGCAAAAGGACTTGATAATGTGTTTTTAGCAAGTCAGTGGCTGATGGGACCGGGAGGACTTCCGACGGCAGCAGCTATGGGTAAATTTGCGGCTTGGAGAATTATCAAGAAGAAATAAAAAATTTTCAAAAAAAGTTGTTAGAATATATTTTTTTCTGCGTCTTATTAAGTGAAGAACAAAAAATACGCAAGAATGCGATAATGGAGGACGATATGAAAAAAATGAATTTATGTTTAACAACAGCAGCGATGGTAGGTATGTTAGCTTTGACAGGATGCGGAGTGACAGTGTCAACGGGTAATCCGATGGTTCCGATTAAAGAGGTGACTGTGGAAGAGGAAGCGGCAGTATATACAACACCTGTGGATGAAGCGGAGACAGAGCAGGATGTTGTCGATGAATTCGCAGCAGGCGCAGCGCAAGTAATGGAAGATGAGCTGGCAGAAGAAACAGCGGAAACAGAAAATATATCTGCACAGCCGGAATATACCGATTGGTCCCAGGCATTAGATCAGGATAAAGAATGGATGTATATCTTTTTAGAGGATGAAGAACTGGCGTATTCATTTGAACTGACAACAGACGAGACGGATTATCTGACTTATGGTACACTTGTTTGTCAGGGAAGCAACGGTACTTACTGGGAATACAAAACAGGAAAGCATGAACTTGGCCAGAACTATACGGTGGAACTTCTTTACGAGGCAGAGAAAACCCTCTATGTAAATGACGGCGGAACCATTGTGGCGCTGGATGCAAGAGACGGTCATGTTATTTGGAAAAATGCAGATTACCAGGGCGGTGGTTCTACTACTATCATGGATGATGACGGTAATTTATATGTTGCCGGATATGAGTTCCCGGCGCTGATTATTATTGATTCAAACGGCAATACCAAAATTTTTGTAGAGCAGTTTGCGGATTATTATTGGACGCGCTCTTTGGTGATGGAGGATAATATTCTCAGCATTTACTATGAGGGACGGGAAGATGCCAAAGTAGAGATGAATCTCAGTGATTATTCGTATATGATTTATTAGAATCGGCAGGAGAGTGTCGCAACATAAATGATTTTATGGAGCGATACTCTTTCTTTTTGTGTTTTTAAGTGTTGAATCGTCCTTTTTTGCTTGTCCCTGTGTTTGTGCATATGATATACTTTATCTAACTTTGGATTGGCAAAAAGATAAGAGAGGGAAACTGGTATGTCTTACGTGAATTTATCTTATGACTATATTGCTGAATTATTTCTTGTGATGCTGATTTATTGGTATTTTACGGAGAAAAAGGTGCCACTTCGCAGTTACAGAAGTTTTGCCTATGTTTTGGTGACTGCATTTGGGGCGACGGTGCTTGAAATTGTGACCTATCAGCTCGCTTTGCGTGACAGCGTAGCTTTGGCTCAGATTACATATATTATGTTGTCGGTACAGATGTTGTGTATTCATTCGTTTTTTGTATGCCTAGCTTATTATATGTTGCATTTTGCAGAGGTCAATACAAAAAAACACAAGCTACTGCATGGGACGTTTATTGTGTCATGGGTTTTGGTAGTGGTGATCTGCGGACTGAATCCGTTCATTGGCTGGGCGGCAAACCTTATTGACGGGGTTTATTCCATGAAGGGCGTTGGATTTGCGTTGTATTTGGTCGATGCAATTATGGCGCTAATAATGGGATGGACACTCATTGCAAGGCGGAAACATTTTAGATTTATAAAAAGGTCAATTGCCCTTTTTCTGTTTGTTTGTGCGATTATTGCAGGGATTGCACAGGAAATAAGTGCAGTACCGATGCTTAATCTTGCGCTGACTTTGTTCTGTATGGTGCTTTATTTGTTCGGTCAGGGGCCGGAGGTTGATGTTGACAAGATGACCGGACAGTTCAGCCGAAGCTTTTTTGCAAAGTACTTAAATGACCGCTTTGCATCGAATCAGGCATTCAGTGTTATTGTTCTGGATTTAGATGATTTTCGTTTTATCAACCAAAATTACGGAATTGCAGTCGGAGATGTGTTGTTGCAGCAGGTGGGCGCTTATTTGGATAGTTTGCCTCAGGTAAGTACCGTGTTCCGTTATGGTGCGGACCAATTTGCGGCAGTAATCCACAAAGACATTGCGGTTGCATATGATACGTCAGAGGAGATTTTAAAGAGATTCGGAAATCCGTGGGAACATGATAGTTTGGAAATTATGATGTCGGCGACGTTGTGCGTGGTGGATTGTCCGCAGGATGCTTCGGACAGAGAGAAGCTTTTGGAAATCATCGACTATACGCTTGAGACTGCTAAAAATATCAATAAAGGGAAAATAACTTTTGCGTCTGAAATCGACCTTGAGAAGAGCAAGGAATTCAAAAATGTTGAAAAAGTTGTAAAAGCAGCAATTGCTGAGGGGAGAATTTTGGTATATTATCAGCCGATTTATTCGGCAAAAAAATTGAGGTATAATTCTGCAGAAGCATTGACGCGTCTTTATGATGAAAAACTTGGGTGGATTCCGCCGGATGTGTTTATTACCGTGGCGGAGAAAACCGGTCTGATTATTGAACTTGGTGAGCTCATATTACATAATGTATGTAAATTTATAAGAGATAACAATTTAGAAGAAGCAGGTATTGAGTACATAGATATTAATGTAAGTCCGTTGCAGCTGATGCAGAAAGGTTTTGCCTATAAGATGCTTGATATCATGAAGCAGTATGGGGTGGATGCTTCGCAGATTAACGTGGAGATTACCGAGACGGCCATGATGACTTCTTTTGCGGTGGTAAATGAAAACTTGGAAGAGTTAGCAAAGAACAACATTGCAATCTCACTGGATGATTATGGTTCCGGTTATGCAAGTATCAACTACCTCATTCGTATGCCCTTTAAATTTATCAAGCTGGATAAAGATTTGGTACAGGCTTCTTTTGAGGAAGAAAAAGCGCGCATTACACTCAAGCATACGATAAAAATGCTTAATGCACTGGATCTTTCCATCATTGCTGAGGGTGTGGAAACCAAAGAGATGAGAGACGAACTTATAAAATTCGGATGCCAGTATCTGCAGGGGTGGTATTATGCAAGAGCGCTTCCGCAGGCGGAGTTCCGTTCTTTGGTGAAAGGAAATTGTGACAATAATATATTGTAAAGATACAAACCGGCTTTCTTTTGCAGAGGAGTCGGTTTGTGTTAAATCAGGAGAATTATATGAAAAAGAAATCAGGCGGGTTGTTTACGAAGTTTATACTTATTCTGGTGTTTTTTGCCGGACTATGCATGATGGCGAATATAGCGATGATGAATGAAGAGACAGAAGTAATAGAAGGTATCGTAGAGCATACGTATACAAGCGGTGCGCACGGAAAAAGCGGAAGAACAATTGCGTCGACTCCGATGTGTCGGGTTGTCTGGTATGATAAGGACGGGGAGAAGGTTGTTTACGGAATGCCAAACGACAGAGACTATGAAGTCGGGGATTCGTATTTTTTTGAGGCGGATGCAGAGACAAATCATTATCCTGGCAAAGCGAAAGGAGAATACATTGTTGCGTTTGTTATCGGTATCATTCTTTGCATTGTTGCCGTTTTGATTTGGGTTGTCAAGTTCGGGAAAAGGAAAGTAAAAATAGAACCGCAGATGGATCCGATGGAAAGGAAGCGCAAGGCGGCTTACAATCCGATAGAATATACAGCGGTGATTAAAGCATCCATCTGCAACGGTGAACAGGTGGCAGGTTTTAAAAACAAAAAGACCGGGCAGTTTACGGAAGTGATGCTTATCCGTGGGGATAAAGATTTGGAAGAATTTAAGAAGCGCTACGGCGTAGAGGATATTAAGAAAGAATATTAAGTAAATAATGAACCTTTCTGTTCGTTGTGAAAATATATAAGTGAAGGGCCAAGTGAGAGACCTTCGAGGACGTCAACGAAGGAGATATGATATGAACTCAAAGAAAATGGAAGAGTACATAGAAGAATATGGGAAAGATGTGTATTCGTTTTGTGTGTATCTGACAAGAAGCCGTCAGGATGCGGATGATTTGTATCAGCAGACGTTTCTTGTGGCATTTGAAAAAAACGAGATAGACGAAACGCTCAAACCTGTGTCCTATCTTCTTTCGATTGCAGCGAATCTTTGGAACAACCAAAAGAGAAAATATCTGTGGCGGAAGAAAAAGGCAAATATTATATATTTTCAGGAAGAAAATCTGGAACAGATTGCAGAAGATGCACAGACAGTAGAAGAGGCGATGATTAAGCGTGATGAGCGTGAGCTTGTACGAAAATTGGTCGATGAGCTTCCGGACAAAATGCGTGTGGTTGTGCTGATGCACTACATGGAAAACATGTCGATGGAGGAAATTGCCAAGGCACTCGGTATTCCGGCCGGAACAGTCAAGAGCCGTTTGCATCAGGCAAAAGCCAGATTGAAAGAAAGGATGGTTGGTTATGAAAGATAATATGGATAAATTGCTCGAAAACGCATTGACCCCTGAGTTTGAGCCTTCGGCGGAGCTCAATGCAAGTATACTTGAGCAGGCGGAAAAGAAACGTACGAAGAATAGCTTTGTTTCTCAAATCTCGAAAGCGGCTGCGATTTTGCTTGCTGTCGGATGTATCGCACCGGTCGGTGTTTATGCGACAAGCTATTTGGTGAACAATATTCTTGTGACAGAGCACGGTATTTCGGTCGGACAGACAGAATATGTGGATGATGCACAGCTTGCCCAGCCTTGGGAAGAAGTAAAAACAGAAGAGGTATCCAGTGTCCAGGGCGGACCGAATGACAAGTGGTCTGAGAAAAAGGTGGAAAAAGTCGGTTCGGCGACAAATACGTACTATACGTATGAAACGTATGAAACAGCTTTGGAAGAAAGCGGTTTGGACAACTGGTTTAACACAGTTCATACAGGTGACGGATATGTAACCTATGTTTGCACAGAAGATGCAGACTTTGAAATGTATGAAATCGACGCATACTTCTATCCGGATGAGGAGCATGAGAAGGTATTTTCTATCAGCGAATCAAAATATCCGGGTATGGATGAAGGGACACATAGTCTGGCTATACAGAAAACAGGAAACAAACGTACTTACACGGCAGCGAGCGGTAAGGAATATGTACTTGTGGATGAGATGGCAGGCGACCAAAAAGGAACGACATATGTAGTCATCGCATACGGTGAGTACTTCGGTCATCTTTCTTTTTCAAATATGTCAGAAGAAGAAATCCATCAGATTTTAGATACAGTAGTAATTCCGGCAGAATAAGACATGTATGAATCGGAGGTGTCTGCTATGAAGAACAAAAAGAAGTGGATAAAAGGTATAGGAATTGTAGTTGTGACAGTGCTTTTGATTTTGGTAGGTATCGGAGTGTATTTGCTCTGGGAGCTTCATGACTATGTGAGCAGTGTTCCGAAGATTACCCCGAGACAATCTCTGGAAACAAGAACAGAGCGGATTGTTTTCATAGAAGATATGTTCCATATTACATGTGATTGTCCTTATGAGGCAAAACTTAGCATTATTGAAACAGATATTTCGGATGCGGAAATCGTCAATGACGGACAGCAGTTGTATGCAGGAAGTCAGCCGGGTACCATCCGCGTCGGTATCACTGCAACGGGAGATGTGGCAGAATATTCGAGCGCGGAAACGGTAATTGTAGTGAAAGAGGGAGAGTGATTGGAAGAGGTGTCGCATTTTGCGCCACCTCTTTTATGTTGTAAGCTTTTAGGTTTGGGCCCGGAAGAGTGAATTTTCGGGCCAGGGGCCCAATTTTTGCTGTTTTACGAGCGACCTTTTTCGAATTGGGCCGAAAAAGTAAATTTTTGGGCCATGGGTCCAAAATCATGAATTGCAAACTGCGAATCGCATAGGAATAAATCAGTGATATTGTTTCCGGTATTCCTTCGGCGTACACTGGTATTTTGCCCGGAACTGTTTGGTAAAATAACTCTGATGATTAAAGCCGCATGCAAGGCAAATTTCCGTAATGGAAAGCGAGGTTCTCTCCAAGAGCTGCTGGCTGTTTTCCAGACGATAGGAATTTACAAAATCCATCGGGGATTGTCTCATATATTTTTTAAAAATCTGACAGCATTTGCTGCGGCAGACCTGTCCGGCGGCTGCGATGTCTTCCAGCGTGATGGCAGAAGAGTAGTTCTGATAAACAAAAGAAACCATGCGACGCTGTGTGGAGAGGTCGGAATCTGTCTCTTCGGCCTGTGTATGAAGTGTCGGAAGCAGGCGCTGATATAATTGAATCCAAAGATTTTGAAACAGGCGGATTACCTCAAGCTCAGGGCAAGGGGAGGAGCCTGTTTTTGTATTATAAATAGAGAGCATTTGTGCAACGATTTCGTCTTCGCGGGAAAACAGAAAATAATCCGGCTGGCTATTGCCCGTGAGCGGAGTGACATATCTTTCCAGAAGTTTCTTATTTGTTGTAAGAAGAGAAGGGTGCAAAACGGCGCAGTAATAGTGACAGTCTTTTTGGCGGTCGGAATATCCGTAGTGAAGACGTCCGGAATTGACAAGTATCATGTCGCCGGATTTAAGAGGAATACTTTTTCCGTTGATAAAATAGTCCATTTCTCCGTCTAACACATAAATGAACTCAATATCTTCGTGCCAGTGACACAAATAGCGGTAGTCGGGCGAGTGATATAAATGTCCTTCTTGAAGATAGATTGGAATCCCCGGCTCATTATATGCGATAATCTCTGAATTGTCCTTGTTTATTTTAATTGCCATAATAACACCTCTAAAATACGATTGTTATAAAAAATAGCGACAAATCTGCTATTATTTTGCGAAATGAAATACTATAATTCCATTGTAAATGATGAAAAAGATTTTGAAAAGGTGTTTTAATATGAAAAATACAGGATTAAGGAAACAATTTCTCACAATTGTATTTCCGCTGGCATTACAGAATTTGTTGTCAGCACTTGTGAGCGCATCGGATGCGCTGATGCTCGGAGGGCTCAATCAGGAGTCGCTTTCTGCGGTTTCGCTTGCAACGCAGGTGACATTTGTGGCGACACTTTTTTATAACGGGATTATCGGCGGAACGACAGTGCTTTCTGCACAGTATTGGGGAAGCAAACGTCCGGACAAAGTAGAAGAGGTTCTTGGAATCGCAATCCGATATGCGACGCTCGTCTCTTTGGCTTTTTGGAGCGGATGTACGTTCTTTCCACAATATTTAATGCGCATTTTTACAAATGACAGACATTTGATTTCGCTTGGTGTTCCGTATTTGCAGGTGATTGGATGGTCATTCTTGTGTATGGGAATTACGCAGATTTATTTCTGTGTAATGAAAAATACAGGAAGAACGACGAAAAGTACCGTGTATGCAACAGTAGCGCTTGTGCTGAATCTTGTGCTCAACGCTGTTTTAATCTACGGACTCTTTGGTGCTCCGGCGTTGGGAATCCGGGGAGCAGCGCTGGCAACACTTCTTGCCAGAGTGACAGAACTTTTATTTGTGGCAGCAGAGAATATGAAAAAGGGCGTTGTGGGAATCCACATGAAAAATATTCTTCACTGTCATGTTGAAATAAAAAAAGATTACGCGAAATACACACTTCCGGTTTTGGCAAACTCGCTTGCATGGGGACTTGGATTTACAATGTTTACCGTGATTATCGGACGCTTGGGAAGCGATGCGGTGGCAGCGAATTCCATTGCAAATATTGTGAAAAATCTGACGCTCTGTGTCTGCTACGGTATTAGCGCAGGAAGCGGTATTTTGGTCGGAAATCTTCTCGGAGCAGATAAAATCGACGAGGCAAAACGCCTGGGAGATAAGTGTAAGAAGTTATCAATTCTTGCAGGAGCAGTTACGGGCGGAGTTGTGCTTTTCATCAGTCCGCTGATTGTATCTATGATGACAACATTGTCTCCGGTGGCGAAAAGTTACCTGCAGGTAATGCTTATAATTTGTTCCTATTACATGATCGGAAAGTCTATCAACTGTACAGTGATTTCAGGAATTTTCTGTGCAGGCGGTGACACAAAGTTCGGATTCCTATGTGACTCGGTTACGATGTGGGCCGTCGTTGTTCCAATCGGAATGTTGGCAGCGTTTGTGCTGGAGTTGCCGGTGCTTGTTGTTTATATACTTCTTAACATTGATGAGATTATTAAACTCCCGGTGGTGTTTAAGCATTATAAGCAGTACAAATGGGCGAAGAATTTGGTGAAGGAAAACAAGGAAGTCGGACTGAAAAAAACAGCTATGGTATAAAATATATTTATTGCCCCCATTTTCATTTGGTAGTATACTGAAAAAGTATAGGGAACAAATGAAAAGGGGGCTTTTTCATGAAGGTAAGGAAAATCAGTATTTTTAATCAGTTGTTTATTTGGCTTGCGATTTTGCTTCTGGCAGGAAACGGTATATTGGGCGTTTTTATCTACAGCAGAGCAAATGATGCGTTGTTTGATCAGATTCAGGCAAATGCCAAAAATATCGCGCAGTGTGCAGCGCACAATGTAAACGGTGCTGTTTTGGATACCATTGAAGTGGGGCAGGAAGAAACGGATGCGTATGCGCTCATTATTAATGAACTTGCATTGTTCCGTGACGGAACAGATCTTGAGTATATTTACACACTTCGATACGAGGGGGACGGGAAGTTTATATTCCTTGCGGATGCAGACACGGAAGAGCCGGCTGCTATCGGAGATGAATGTGAGGCGACGGATGCGATGCTGCAGTCTGTAGAGGAACAGATTACAACTGCGGATGAGGAAGCGTTTACGGATGAATGGGGCGATCATATTTCCGCATACAGCCCGGTGATGGATGGGGACGAGATGGTCGGAATGGTCGGCGTGGATATCAGCGCGACATGGATCACCGAGCAGATGGCAGCACTTCGTAATCTCGTGATTATTATCGCAATTGTAACATATATTGTCAGTTTGCTTATCCTTGGCTTACTTATGAATAAGTTTAAGAAGAGCATGGGTAAACTCAATGATAAAGTAAAAGAACTGGCAAGCGGTTCCGGAGATTTGACAAAAGAAATTGATATTCATACAGGTGATGAACTTGAAGTAATTGCAGGAAACATGAATACCTTTATTTCGCAGGTGCGTTCTCTGGTGCAGGACGTAGCGCGTGCAACGGGTGAAATTCTTTCCACCGGTGAAGCACTCAGTGCGACGGTCAGTGACAATGTGCGCGTGATGACACAGATGAATGAAGAAATGAACGGTATCAGTGCAAATATGGAAGAAAGTTCTGCCTCCAGCGGTCAGCTTTCACAGAATCTTTCCGAGAGTGCGGAAAATATCAATATGTTTGCAGATAATGTAAACGAGATACGCCGTATGGTACAGCAGGCAAATGAAAATGCACAAAGAAGCTGTGCAGCGGCAAAAGAAAATCGTGAAAATACATTGGAAGCTATCCGCAATCTTCAGATCAGAATGCAGCAGACACATGAGGATGCGCAGCAGATTGAAAAGGTAAAACAGATTGCGGAAGAAATCAGTGAAATCGCAAGTGAAACAAGTATGCTCAGTTTGAATGCTCAGATTGAGGCGGCCAGAGCCGGAGAGCAGGGCCGTGGTTTTGCCGTTGTTGCAACACAGGTAGGGCAGCTTAGTAACGATATTGACCGTGCGGTAGCGGAAATCAATGATATCAATGTTCAGGTTCTTTCTGCTGTGGCGGCGCTCACAGAAGTGGCAGAAGAGATGATTCGTTTTGTTTCGGAAGATATCGTAAAAGACTACGATGCGTTTGCAGAGCTCGGCGAGGAGTATGGTAATACAACACAGGCCATCCGTGAGCAGGTTGCGCAAATCGGGGAGCAGAGTACGCAGATTTCCAATAACATTGCAGAGATTAATGAGTCTGTACAGGGAATTACAAGTACGGTTATGCTGACGGCAGAAAGTGCAGGCGAAATTGCCCGTTCGACAAATGAAATTTCTGCAAGTCTCGAGAATTTGAATACGACTTCACAGCGCAATACACAGAGTTCTGCTGCTTTGAATTCGCAGGTAAATAAGTACACATTTTAAAAAAACTTGACATTTTTCGTAAGCGGCATATAATAAAGAAAGAGCTTTTGACAATTGCATATTTAATAAACCGTTGATGTGGAGATAAAAATAAACGGGCACTCACAGAGAGTCGGAGGGGCTGAGAACCGGCAGAACGCTATTTATTAAATGGACCACGGAGGGCATAGTCAACAGAGCCGTTGGCTCCCAGTATTCTATGACGTGTGAGCATACGTGAGTTGCTGAGAATATGTTTGTATTCTATGAGTGTGTGGTTTTCACAAATCAAGGTGGCACCGCGGTAGAGATTTTTACCGTCCTTGGCAATAGAGTTACTATTGTCAAGGCCGTTTTTGTTTGATAGGAGGAAAAAATATGGCAAAAGGAAGATATGGTATCCACGGAGGACAGTATATACCGGAATCCCTGATGGATGAGGTATTGAAACTTGAGGAAGCTTACGAGTTTTACAAAAAGGATGAAGAATTTAACAAAGAGTTAAATGCTCTTTTAGCAGAGTACGCAGGAAGACCGTCTCTTTTGTACTATGCAGAAAAGATGACAAAGGATCTCGGAGGAGCCAAGATTTATTTTAAAAGAGAGGATTTAAATCATACAGGTTCTCACAAGATTAACAACGTACTTGGCCAGGCACTGCTTGCTAAGAAAATGGGCAAGACGAGAATTATTGCAGAGACAGGTGCAGGACAGCACGGCGTGGCAACTGCGACGGCAGCAGCACTTTTAGGTCTGGAATGTGAAATTTTCATGGGTGAGGAGGATACCATCCGCCAGGCGCTTAATGTATACCGTATGGAACTTCTCGGTGCCAAAGTAAATGCAGTTAAGACCGGTACGAGAACATTGAAAGATGCGGTAAATGAGTGCATGCGTGAATGGACGATGCGTATGGACGACACACTTTACGTGCTCGGTTCTGTCATGGGACCGCATCCGTTCCCGATGATTGTAAGAGATTTCCAGAGCGTCATCAGCCGTGAGGCAAGAGCTCAGATTTTGGAAAAAGAAGGAAAGTTACCGGACGTTGTTATGGCATGTGTCGGCGGCGGAAGCAACGCGATGGGTATGTTCTATGAATTTATTAAAGATGAATCCGTAAAACTGATCGGCTGTGAGGCAGCAGGTCTCGGTGCGGATACAGATAAAACTGCAGCGACAGTGACGACAGGTTCGATTGGTGTATTCCATGGAATGAAATCTTATTTCTGTCAGGATGAATATGGCCAGATTGCGCCGGTTTATTCGATTTCAGCAGGACTTGATTATCCGGGTGTCGGTCCGGAGCATGCGAATCTTCACGATATCGGAAGAGCGCAGTATGTTCCTGTAACGGACGATGAGGCAGTAGAAGCGTTCGAGTATATTGCAAGAACCGAGGGTATCATTGCAGCGATTGAAAGTTCCCATGCAGTTGCACATCTGATGAAGATTGCACCGAAGATGGAGAAAGACCAGATTATCATTTGCTGTCTGTCAGGCCGTGGTGACAAAGACGTAGCCGCTATTGCGAGATATAGAGGAGTGGATTTACATGAGTAAGATTAGTGAAGCGTTCAGCAATAAAAAAGCATTCGTGGGATTTCTGACAGCAGGAGATCCTTCCCTTGATAAAACAGAAGAATTTATTTTAAAAATGCAGGAAGCAGGTGCTTCCGTAGTAGAAATCGGTGTTCCTTTTTCGGATCCGATTGCAGAGACACCTGTAGTGCAGGAGGCAAATGTCCGTGCACTTTCCGCAGAGGGCGGTTGCACGACGGATATGATTTTTGACATGCTCGCACGGGTAAAAGATAAGTTGACAATTCCGGTTGTTTTGATGACTTATTTAAATCCGGTATTTAAATACGGATATGAAGCATTTATGAAAAAATGTGACGAGACAGGAGTGGCAGGTATTATCATTCCGGATATGCCATATGACGAGAGGGATGAAATTCTTCCGATGGCAGACAAATACGGTGTGGATATTATTTCCCTCGTTGCTCCGGCGAGTAAGAGTCGTATCCGCATGATTGCGGGGGATGCAAAAGGTTACATTTATGTATTACCTTCCCTTGATGCGGCGGACGGACGTAAAGATGTGTTGACAGACATCTCCGACATTGTGGCACAGATTCGTAAAGTGACGGATACGCCGGTTGTTCTGGAGATCGGTGTGGATTATCCGGAAGCGGAATATGAGACGATAGCGGACGGATTTGTCGTGGAAAATGCGATTGTAAATCTGATTGCAAAACATGGCAATGATGCAGCGCAGCCGATTTACGATTATGTGAAAAAAACAGTAGAGAACTTGTAAGATATGACCCCGAAGAAGAAAGTGTAACTTTTTCGGGGGTTTTTCTATTTTTTTGCATACGTGCCTATGGTATTATATATGATATAATTTGCAATAGTTGTGTGATTTTTGTAAGGAGTATGTTATGAAGCGCGATAATAAAGGAAAGTCATCGTTTTTTCTGTTGCTAATCACGGCAATTATAGTTACATTAATCGGAATGTTTTCAACCTATATGTGGGTGGAAAAGTTTAACGGCAAAGACCGCAGGGCTGATTTGTCGGAAGCAGTATATGACGGAGAGAAATATTTATGTAAGGATTTTGAAGTTGTGATCGGTCCTCGCGGCGGAGATACCGGTGCATGGCTCAAAGACCCGATTTACGATGAAGCAGGAAATGAACTTCACGGAAACATGGTCGGAACGATTTATGAGATTGTTCTTACAAATACGTCTAAGCAGATTATTACAGATTGGACGATGGAAATGTACATACCGGAACATATGTGGCTCAATAACGCATGGAACGGAAAGATGGAAGTTGTTCAGAACGCCGGCGGAAAGAAGGTTTCACAAGTAATTAACCTGAAAGAATATACACAGGATGAAATGATTGTAAATCATTATATTGACCATACAGGACCTATGATTACGCTGTTGCCGAAAGACAGCATTATTTATCATCCGAGTGAGGCGGACAACGAAATGCCTTTGTATGCGCCGGATCCGGGAAAAGAGGTAAAGACCTCTGCTTTGATTGGATTTATTATGTATATTCCGGAGCAGGGACTTGATTATGTGACGAATTTCAGTTCGGCGACTATCCGATATCATTTGCGTATGAATGTATGGGATGTCCCGGTGTTCACAGTTCTTCTTGTCATGCTTGCAATTTGGTGTGTTTTGCTGTTTGCATGGGGATTTTCCCAGATTCGTGTTAAGAAACTTTTGGAGCAGCAAAAGCATGATGCTATGATTATTGAACAGTCGATCAAGACGTTCGTTAATTTTATTGATGCAAAAGATGCGCATACGAAAGGTCATTCTGAGAGGGTAGCGCAGTATTCTTATCTTTTGGCGAAGGAGATGGGATATTCGGAACTGGAATGCCATCGTATTTACTATATAGCGTTGATGCACGACTGCGGAAAAATCTCGGTTCCGTTTACGATTTTACAAAAACCGAGCCGTTTGACTGAGGAAGAGTATGAGCAGATTAAGACGCACACTACCTATGGGGATAAGATGCTTCGTGATTTCACATCCATTGACGGTATTAATCTCGGCGCATTGTACCATCATGAGCGTTATGACGGAAAAGGTTATCCGAAAGGACTTGCAGGGGAAGAGATTCCGCAGATCGCCAGAATTATCGGAGTGGCAGATGCCCTTGATGCAATGGCCAGTGACCGTCTTTACCGCAAACGTTTGTCGGAAGAAAAGATATTGCAGGAACTTGAGGATAATAGCGGTAAACAGTTTGATCCGGTGATTGTGGATCATGTCATAAGATTAATCAAAGAAAAGGCAATTGATATTTCAGATGGAAAACAAAGTGAAGAAACAACGACATAAAGCGACCTATATATTTGCCATATTACTCTTTGTTGTAGGAACTGCGGCTTTTGTGTTTTGGATGGTCCGTCCAAGACCTGCCCATCTTGGCATAGCAGCAACGCTTGCGTTTTGCGGCTGGAGAGTGTACCGCTGGTCACCTCTGGAGGTTTATGAAGCAGAACCAAAGAAGGCGGATAAGTCTGTGCGCGGTTATATGCTCGGACTGTTGCCGCTTTTGTGGATGGTGGTGGTGTTTTTATCGCCGCTGGAGCTTGTGTTTCCGAGTCATATGCCTTGGGAGTATGCGTGGGAAGTAAATGCGATGAAAGAAGATGTGCCAAGCAGATATTACTATTTTCCGGACGAGATTCCGAAAGGGGCAAAAAATATTGTGTGGAAGCAGTATCCGGGATATTTGCAGGGGAAGGCTTTTAAGTATCTGATGTTTACTGCGGATGAGGCTTATATTCAGTCGGAAATTGAAACGTATGAAGAAGAGGCGGTCTTGATGACGGCACAGGATGTGACAGTTTATCCGATACATCGGGAAGTGGCACCGGAGCGTAGGGATAAAGTGGAGATTTATATGCTTTATCAGTCAGAAAATCCGGAGGAATACCCATCGGCAATGGGGATTATGGTAGATGAAGAACAGGCGATGATTTGCTATTTTTTCGAATAGAAGTATAGAAACGGGTTCGATGTATTTTTTGTACGTCGAATCCGATTTTTTTCTTTTAGTCGGGTATAAGATTTGGTATACTATAGATGGTAAAAAATATAGAAGGCAGGTAATAGATATGGCTTGGTATGATGAGG
>JAZQDJ010000069.1:0-13304 GCA_045546735.1 Lachnospiraceae bacterium
ATCCAATGCAACATTTACTAATTCTGCCATAATTTATAAACCTCCATACCTTAATAAATATACTAGAATAAGGAAGAAAAATCAAGTGGACATGCACACCAAAAAAGCCACCGACTTTCGTCGATGGCTTTTGTAGTCTCATCATTTATTAATCTACGCTGATGATCTCTTTCTTGTTGTAAGCGCCGCAAGCTTTACATACTCTGTGAGGCATCATTAAAGCACCACATTTGCTGCATTTTACTAAAGTCGGAGCGCTCATTTTCCAGTTAGCTCTTCTTTTGTCTCTTCTACCTTTAGAAGACTTATTTTTTGGACAGATAGACATCGTTACACCTCCTTATCACGCGTTAAAGATATCTTTTATTACTGCCATACGTGGATCCGGAACAAATGTATCGCATCCGCACTCCCCGTCATTGAGGTCTTTACCGCACACAGTGCAAATTCCTTTGCAATCTTCGTGGCACAAAACCTTCATAGGCCAGTTTATCAATATTTCATTGCCGACAAGCACATCTGTATCCAGTTCATATCCTGTCACAAATGACATCTCGTCCGCTGCTTCCGGAGTACCAATCATACTCTCTTTCAGATTTTCTTCCATTTTCAGTTGCAGTGGTACCTTTACCGGTTTTAAACATCTTCCGCACGGAATTTCACACACCAGAGAAATCTCTCCCTGCAAAAGAACTTCACCTTTTGTCTTATTCGTCAGAATCAATGCAAGCTGTGAACACTCAAGAATCGGAAACTCCTGTGCACTCACAATCACATTCTCCGGCTCATAAGCCGCTGTAAGGTTTTCCACTTTTCCTTCATTTGAAAAAATATCGGTCAGGTTATATAACATAGCATACTCCTATCCACACTCAAACAATTATACATATGGCTTTTTAGTTTGTCAACCGATTTTTAGAAATCCGTCAATCACAAGGATTTTCTATACCGGAATCCTCTGACAAATGTGTTAAATAGCGTTCCGGATTCTCTCTCATCTTCATAAATGTATCAAACGCCAACAATACCATCGAGATCTGATTTCCCTTTGTTTTGCTTGTGTCCATATCAAGTTTTGTCTTAAACCCATCCATCTGCCAGATTAGGATATCTACAATCGTATATCCGCAAACTTTTACCTCACATGGAAAATCTTTTTTCACAAGATACATCACATATTCTTTATATACGTCGTCATTTTTTAAGAATGCATCCCAAAGTTGCTCAAAGAATACTTCTTCCATATTGCAGGCTTTGCAGGCTTCCTCTGTCACCTGACGCATTTGTTCCCGCGTGATAACAAGTTTATTATTTTCTGCCATCTTTCTTCTCCTTTTCCTTATAACCACTGTATAAATGCGGTCTTATCGCTGCTGTTATATCCTGCGCCTGCATAAAAATCAAGTGTCTTCTGCTCTTTCGAGCCGGTCAGAAGCATCATCTTATAGCAGTTACTTTCCTGTGCAATCTTTTTTGCATAATCAAGACACTGCGTTGCATATCCTTTTCCTCTATAAGCCTCATGTGTAACTACATTTTCAATAAATGCATATGGTCTTACGCCCCGTGTCAAATTCGGAATGATTACGCAGACACACGATGACACAATTTTGCCATCTTCTTCTTTCACAATCAAATGATGGTTTTCATCCTTAATAATTGCATCCCACGTCGTCTGCAAATGCTGCGACTGTTCCGGAATATCCTTTTCATGTAAATACAAATATAAATGCAATAACTCATCTAAATCTTTTCCGCATGCTTCTCTGACCATCGAAATCACCTGTATCCATACACTGTATATATTTTATTGCTCTCATCATATTCAAACGGAATATGATATTTCTCAAGCACTTCTCTCAATTCCTTCTCGTAATTCATCTCAACCGTTTTCGGTTCCACCAAAAGCCCCTGATACTCTCGGAGTTCAAAAACCGGATGAAACTTCATCCATTCCACCTCGGCCATGTCCATATATTCCATGTACTCATCGGCGCCCAATGCCCCAAACTCTGTCGGTTCTTCTTCCTCAAAAACTGTTTTGTACATAAACGGAAGATCCTTCATCTCTTTTTCCATCGAACCGAGAAGTTCTTTCCACTTTGTTGTATTCATACAGCCGGTAAGACCTCGTTCTTCCACAAGGGCACGCACCTGCTCCTTCAACGTTTTTTTGTTATTATACCTGCCGGATGCGACATCATTCATTAAGTGCTGCATTCCCTGTATCACGCTGTCTTTCATAATCCAGAAATGATACCCCTGAGATATCTTCTGCCCGTCACGCATCACATAATACCATCCGTAACATTTGGACATCACTGCCACAAAATGAATATCTCCTTTCCAAACGATATCCAGTATGATCGCATACGACACATCCTCATAAGCAAAAGGTACTGCAACTACGGAACCGCCGCAAAGATCCAGCTTGTTAAGCAGTTCATTATGAATAAACAAAAAATAATCCTGTGTTTTCAGTTCTTCTCTTTGTTTTTTATAAATATCCATTTTAACCCTCCGATTTTCATATTATAACATAGTTTTCATTCTTTTGGAAATGATAGATAGAAATACATTTTTATGGAGGTAACAAATATGACACAAAAAGATTCTATCAAATTACTGCGCGAATGCGAGGCCGGCTGCGCCATGGGCATCTCTTCCATCGACGAAATTTTGGATAAAGTACGCGATGACAAATACATCAAAATTCTGCAGGAAAGCAAAGATCACCACGCCAAGCTCAAAAACGAAATCCACAACCTGCTCGCCCAGGCAGGAAGCGATGACAAAGAGCCTTCTATGATGGCCGAAGCCATGGCGTCTATGAAAACGATGTTTAAAATGAATATGAACGAATCCGACCAGACAGCTGCAGACCTTATCGTATCCGGCTGTCAGATGGGAATCCGTTCTTTGCACAAATACAAAAACAAATACGCTAATGCCGGACACACTGCAACAGACATCTGCAACCGTCTGCTTGATATTGAGGACGAACTCTGCCACAAGAGCTTTGCGTATTTATAAGATTTATGCTATATTCAAAGGAAGAAAAAACTGTGAGGTTTGTTTATGGCAACACAAATGAAAAAGTTTAAAATTCCACTGACGATTCTTTGTGGAATTCTTCATATATTAATTGTAAAAAACAGAGATATGGTCACCTTTCATATGCCCGAAAATCCAAGACTGTATGTTTACGGAATTATCGGTTTGGCAGTTGTCTTCTGCTTTCTGTTTTATTATCTCTTTTTTACGGTATTGCAGAAACTGTATACAAAGGACAAAAAGTTTTTGTCATATTTCAAATATTTCTTCGGCTATTTTGCCTTTATGGGCGTTTTCTGGCTGCTAACTTGGCCGGGCATTTTTAAAGGAGATGAATTTTACGTCATCCAAAGCGCCAGGGACTTTACACTGTCAGGCGGACAGTCGGGACTGACAAGTATTTTTTATATTGTCTCTCTGCTGTTCTTTCCATCCATGGCAACGATTACCTTTGTGCAACTTTTAATCATCTGCACCATTTTTTCCATCGTCATGCATGACATGTCCGAAGTTGTCAGAGGCAAACTGAAATTCCTTCTGTATGTTCCGTTTGTACTTCTTCCGGTCATTGACGGAAACTTGTTTACACTGCGTGCGACACTTGTATCCTGGATTTTCCTGTTTATTATATGCAAACTCTGTTACCTTATAAAAACAGACCGGATGACAATGAAATATGCCGCTGTTCTTTCTGTTTTATGCGGACTTTTAATAGCATGGAGAAGCGAATATATCTATATGCTGCTTCTGCTTCCGTTTACTCTTTGGTTTCTAAAGAAAATAAATGTAAAGCGGGCACTTGTTCTTTGCGTAATATGCTTTTTAAGCTACAGTTTATTCCAGATTCCGAACAAAATTGCATTAAACGGAAGTAATAAATATCCGATTTCACTTGTTCTCAATCCGATTGCGAACCTTTTCACAGAGGTTGAGACATTAAAAGGACCGTCTGTTTACGATGACGTTATGGAAATTAACAAACTGGTTGATGCCGCACTTTTGCGCCAATCCGCATCGGTGCGGAATATCAGCCAGTATTGGAACATTCCGGAGGTACTGCCCGAGGAACAGCTCAGCTCTTTTATGAAAGCCTCCCTACGGCTGATTATTTACAATCCGGACAAATTCTTAAAATACCGCTGGCAGACATTTGCATACACAAACGGACTGTACCCGGACCGTGTCAATCATCCGTGCGGAACCGTAGACAGCATCAACAAACTCGTCTACTATGATATGGATTATAAAACAATGTTCGTCTTTATGAATCCGCCGCTCGGTCAGAATTTACGTGAAAAAACAATTTCTGTCCTTGCCTGCAGAACTTACGGTCAGGACGAAATTAAAACCAATGCGCTACTGCCTGTATTTTACAACTGCATTCCTGTCATTGTATGTATGCTTGTATTGTTTGTTGTTGCATGCTGTAAAAAGGATAAATTAAATGCGATGCTGGTTCTCATGACAAGCGCACAGGTTGTGCTCATTTTCCTGACAGCACCAGCGATGTTCTTCATGTATTATTTCTGCTTCTATTTAAGCGGTTATTTCTTAACAGCGTTAGCCATTGCTAACTACAAAAATTAAACCAAGGGACTGATGCTCCATGAAGCGGCAGTCCCCTTTTTATGTGCGGAAACGAATTTGTTATTATCGAGCCCTTAGCCGTTTTATCCGATTTTTACTTGGAAACAAAAATAAATCGGGACAATTTTTTCTCTTTGGTTTAATAAAAATCGGGAAGATGAAAAATTTTCACTCCGATATATTTTATGATGTAAGAAAATATCGAAAAAGTGCCAAAAACGAGAATCTCCCTGATTTTTATTACAGAAAAAAGGAGTGTCACTCCATAAGATAATTTCTTTTTTAAAAATCACTTATTTGGCAACAGCCCCTTTTCAATTCATTCTTACTGTAACAAGTTGATTGCAAGTTCCATGTTTTCTTCTGATACTTGATTTGTTGTTGAAGAAACCGAAGTAACTACCGGTCCCTCTCCATCCACTACATACATTTTATTAAAGCAATGCATAAATTTCTGTTCCACCACAAATACGCATCCTGTGCTTTGGTCTTCGTATGTAATCCACACTTTATACATCCATCTGCTCTTCTTTGCATCAAAATCCCAAAGACTGTAATTGACGTTTTTAATATAGCATCCGTTTTCTGCCAATTTCTGTAACTTTTCTTTTTTCAATCGGGAAAATTCCTGATCGTCCGCTTCATCCGCTTTTTTCGTTACTAATACAAGTCCGCTTCCCATATTCTTTGCTTCACCACTTATCAATTTGCGATAACTGCTCTGTGCAGCGTATGGTAACGTTATTTTCAACAAAATATCATCGTACGGAAGCATTCCGCCGGTAAAACTAACCTCATCGCACAACATAATTCTGTCAGAATTTTCGATGACGGTGAATTTTTCATGCGCCACTTTCGTGAATTCCATCGTATATAAGATTTCATCGCCTTCATAAAATTCAATTCCGATTAATGATTCAAAATCATCTGCAGCATACGTCTGATTATACGGGTTGGCAAACAACGCATTAATTCTCACTTTTACATTCTTTCCTGCAAAATAATGCTCGTATGCCTGTTTTGCATCCTCCTCCACGCTTAAAAGATATGCATCCATATCCTCAAATGCTCCTGTGCTGCGGAGAAGATACGCATCTTCAAAATGATATGCAAGAAGTCCCATAAATTTATCCGTTTTACCTTCTGCCAAATCCTCACAAGCCGACTTCACTTTGATCATATCACCAATCATAGTAAATCCCGGCCACAAATTGGTCGTCTCGCCGATACAAAGAATACCGAAAATGCTCAAGAAAAGAAAGAGCGCGATACCGAGTACAATTACCTTTCGCTTACTTTTTTTCATCTTTTTTCCCACTTTTTTCATCGGCTCGATTTCCGCTGTCTGTTTTTCTCTCACATCCTCCGATGCCTTATCTTCATCCTTCAGTTCTTTTCTGTAATGCTCTAATTTTTTTTCACATTCCGGACACTCCTTCAGATGCAATTCCAATTCCTTACGCGTTTCCGGCGAACACAAATCATCTACATATAATGTTAATAGATCTCTTGCCACTTCACATTTCATAACAAAACCCTTCCTTTCACTTTTTTTCCATCCGCTCAATCAACATATCTTTACTCCGAAGGTAGGTAACGCGTCCCCAAACCTCAGATTTTCCAAACATTTGTCCAATCTCGCGAAACGACAATTCTGCATAAAACCGCAGAAGAAAAACTTCTTTATACGGTTCCGGCAATTGATGTATGTACATACGGATTTCTTTTGCACTTTCTTTTGAAAGAACTTCCTCCTCCGGCGTGAGCTCATCGCCGCCAAGTCCGTCCAACACAATTTCTGCATCTGCGTATTTTTTATTTTTACGCAAATAATCATAATATGTATTTTTCGCAATTTGGCAAAGCCATGTCGTCAATTTGCATTTTCCGTCAAAAGCATCCATATGTTCCATTGCTTTTAAAAAAGTATCCTGCATCAAATCTTCCGCAAGATGCGTATCCTGACACATCTTATACAAAAATGCATATACTACTTTTGCATGCTCTTGATACATGGCATTTATATCTGTATGTTTCACACCAATCACCTCCTCTCACTTACTTAAACGTACCAAAAAGGAATTCGTTACAAAAAAAAATATTTTTTTCAAAAAAAGAGTGCGCACAACAAAATTTCTGTACTGAAAATTTTATTATGTCGCACTCATTCTATTAATAAAGCTGTGCCTGTACTGCTGTCAGAGCTACAACACCGACAATATCTTCCCAGGAACATCCGCGGGAAAGGTCATTAACCGGCTTTGCAATACCCTGAAGCATCGGTCCGTAAGCTTCTGCTTTACCGAGACGCTGTACAAGTTTATATCCGATATTACCGCAGTCAAGATTCGGGAACACAAGAACATTCGCCTTACCTGCCACTTCACTGCCGGGTGCTTTTGATTTTGCAACTGCAGGAACAAGCGCCGCATCTGTCTGAAGTTCTCCGTCAATACAAAGATACGGATACTGCTCTTTTGCAATCTTTGTCGCCTCTACCACTTTGTCGACAAGCGGATGTTTTGCGCTTCCCTTTGTCGAATGTGAAAGCATGGCAATCATCGGTTTTACACCGACAAGCGACTGGAAACTCTTAGCAGATGTCTCTGCAATCGCTGCAAGCTCTTCTGCTGTCGGATCCTGATTCAAACCACAGTCTGCAAATAAGAAGGTACCGTCTGCACCATACTCACAATCCGGAACATCAATAATAAAGAAACCTGACACGAGTTTTACACCCGGTGCTGTCTTTAAAATCTGAAGCGCCGGACGGAGCGTATCTGCCGTCGCATGGCAAGCACCTGCCACCATTCCGTCTGCGTCATTTGCCTTTACCATCATAACGCCAAATGTAAGATAGTCGTTTAAAAGTTTTTCTCTCGCCTTCTCAATCGTCATACCTTTGGCTTTTCTTGTTTCATACAATAACTGTACATACTTCTCTGTCAACTCGGAGGTCTTAGGATTTACTACAACAACACCGTCAAGTTCTACTTCCAACCAACCTGCACCGTCCATAATCTTCTCTTCATCACCGACCATAATAATATCGGCAATACCTTCTGCAATAATATGGGACGCTGCAATCAGTGTACGTTTATCACTTGTCTCCGGCAGAACAATCGTTTTTTTATCTGCACGGGCCTTCTCTTTAATTTTATCAATATATGACATAGTTTTTCTCCCTTCAGCCATTGAAATACCTAATAGATATATTATAATGCAAGGTTTTCTCAAGCACAAGATAAAAACGTGTACAAAAAAATGAACATTGTACCTTTTTCCCAAATATGTTATCTTAATATTATATCAATTTTTATTAGAATTATTTGGAGGTTTGCATGAAAATTGCCGGAATCATTGCCGAATATAATCCGTTCCACAACGGACACAAATACCACATTGAACAGACCCGAAAAATTACAGGCGCAGATTTTATCATCGTTGTCATGAGCGGTAATTTTACCCAGCGTGGTACTCCTGCTGTTTTAGACAAATACCTACGCACTCGCATGGCTCTTGAAAGCGGTGCTGATATGGTCATCGAACTTCCTTCCTGCTATGCGTGCGGAAGTGCAGAATATTTTGCCGACGGTGCCATCGCCCTTTTAGACAAACTCGGATGCGTAGATTATGTATGTTTCGGAAGCGAATGCGGCGATATCGAACTACTCCGTCCGATTGCTGAAATTTTAGCAACCGAACCTGATGACTATCGCGAAATGCTGAAAACCGAGCTTAAGAACGGCGCAACATTCCCTCGCGCCAGAAACCGTGCACTCATTCACTGCATCCCTTCTTTTGCTGCAAATGAGAATATCATCGGTTCACCGAACAACATTCTCGGAATCGAATATATGAAGAGCATCATCCGGCGCCACAGCAAAATACAACCTGTCACAATTCAGCGTACAGGATCGGATTATCATTCACAGCGTTTCAGCCAGCAGTACAGTTCCGCATTGGCACTTCGACATTCGCTGGATGCCCAGGGCAACTTGGATCTGCTTCGCGATCAGGTACCGGCCAATGCATTTTCTATTATGCAGGACAATTTTGAAAAGACATACCCTGTCTTCCCGCGCGATTTTTCTGCTATGCTCAAATACAAATTACTAGTGGAAGAAACAAACGGATATACCGATTTTGTCGATATTAACGAAGATTTATCCGACCGTATTTTAAAAGTTCTTTATCAGCCATATGATTATGAGCAAATGTGTGACATTTTAAAAACAAAGAACTTAACCTATGCCAGAGTCAGTCGTCTGCTCTGCCACATTCTTTTAAATTTGCGCAAAGATGACATGGATGAATATAAAGCAAACGGAACCATTTTCTACGCCCGTGTACTCGGTTTTAAAAATGATGACAAAGGTCTTATGAAGACTGTTCAAAGAACCGCTTCCGTTCCTGTTATTACAAAGGTTACGGATGGACGCAATCTCGAATCCGAAACCGCTCGGAAGCAATTTGAACAGGATATTCTGGCATCTCACATATACGAAAGCATTGTTTCCAATAAGTTCAATCGTCCGATGCAGAACGAATATCAGCGTCCTGTCATTACAGTATAAAAAGATATTGGAAGAACGAAAAGAGGCTGTTGCAAAATAAGTAATTTCTAAAACAGAAATCTTATGGTGCAACAGCCCCTTTTTATATTTTTAATTCTTAAAACTATGAATCGGTGCAGGTATTCTTCCGCCGCGATTTACAAATGCGTCACAGCCGAACGGATTGACAGGCATAATCGGCGCATAACCTAAAAGTCCGCCGAATTCTACCGTCTCGCCGACACCTTTTCCGATGACCGGAATAATACGAACTGCTGTTGTCTTCTGATTTACCATTCCGATTGCCATCTCATCTGCAATAATTCCGGAAATCGTTGTTGCCTTTGTATCTCCCGGAATTGCAATCATATCCAGTCCCACACTGCACACACAAGTCATTGCTTCCAATTTTTCAAGTGTAAGTGCACCTGCTAATACAGCATCAATCATACCTTGGTCTTCACTGACCGGAATAAACGCTCCGCTCAATCCACCGACATAAGAAGATGCCATAACGCCGCCCTTCTTTACCTGGTCATTCAAAAGAGCAAGTGCCGCTGTCGTTCCCGGAGCACCCGCATACTCAAGTCCGATTTCACATAAAATGTCCGCAACCGAATCGCCGATTGCCGGTGTCGGAGCTAGTGACAAATCTACAATACCAAAAGGAATTCCGAGCATTTTGGAAGCCTCTTTCGCAACAAGCTGTCCGACTCGTGTCACCTTAAATGCTGTCTTTTTAATCGTCTCACAAAGAACTTCAAAACTCTCGCCGCGGACTTTCTCTAGTGCCGTGCGGACCACACCCGGTCCTGAAACACCGACGTTAATAATCGCATCCGCTTCCGTTACACCATGGAATGCACCTGCCATAAACGGATTATCATCCGGTGCGTTACAAAATACAACGAGTTTTGCACAACCGAGCGAATCATCTTCTTTTGTATACTCCGCCGTCTCCTTGATAATCTCACCCATGAGTTTTACTGCATCCATATTGATTCCGGTCTTCGTAGAACCGAGGTTTACGGAACTACATACACGCTCTGTGGAAGAAAGTGCCTCCGGAATAGAACGAATTAAAAGTTCATCCGCTTTTGTCATACCTTTGGAAACAAGCGCAGAATATCCACCGATAAAGTTAACTCCTACTTCTTTTGCCACTGTGTCAAGCACCTTTGCAAGCTGAGCAAAATCAGAACTCGTCTTACAGCAGGCACCTCCGATAAGTGCTATCGGAGTAACGCTGATACGCTTATTCACAATCGGAATACCATATTCTTTTTCAATCTTATTTCCTGTTTCAATCAGATGCTCTGTTGTTCTTCTGATTTTCTCATAAATCTTTCTTTTACATTCTTCGAGATCTGAGTCAATACAATCCAAAAGGCTGATACCGATTGTAATCGTACGAACATCCAGATTCTCTTTTTCAATCATCTCATTCGTTTCTAATACTTCATATTGACTAATCATCGTGCTATCTCCTTATGCTGTTAAATTCTGTGCATCATATCAAAAATTTCTTCTCTCTGACATTTGATGATAACACCGATTCCTTCACCGATTTCTTTCAAATCATCTGCCATATCGCCAAATGATTTCAGGGCGTTGCTGCGATCTACAACCATCATCATATTGAAATAATCAGCAACGATTGTCTGTGAGATATCCAAAATATTAATCTGGTTATCCGCAAGATACGTACAAACCTTTGCAATAATTCCAACGGTATCTTTACCAACGACTGTAATAATTGTTTTTTTCATTTTCTATCTCCTTTTATGTAAAACCTTTTGTTATCATAAACTCATATCGCTCGAAATGCAAGCCTCATTTCAGACTTCTATCAGTTTTGTCGGAACATCTCTTTGCGCAACACGGATATCAAAATCCGAAGCTTTATACGGGTTCTCCCCCATCGTAATTTCCAAACGGACAGCTTCATGTGCCAGTTCCGGTAAATTATTCTCTTTACTCAAATGCCCGAGCAAAATATGTTTTAAATCATCATGAGCAATTTCACTCAACAGTCTTCCTGCGTTTTCGTTTGAAAGATGTCCTTTTTTCCCGAGAACACGTTGTTTTAAATGATACGGATACGGACCAACCTGCACCATATTAACGTCATGATTCGCCTCCAACAATACCGCATCCAAACCTTTCAGATTCTCTACCGTCTCAGAATCATAACATCCCATGTCTGTCGCAACCGCCACTGTACTAATGCCGTTTGTTACTTTATAACACACCGGATCATTCGTATCATGCGAAACCGAAAACGCCTGAATCATCAAAGAACCAATCGAGATGTTTTCTTTCTTGCGAATCGTCTGAAAAAGTTGCTCATCGAGATATCCGATGTTTTTAGCTGTATAAACACCCGCTATAGTCCCACTTGTTGCATAAATCGGCACCTCAAACTTACGCGCCATAACACCGAGTCCGCCAATGTGATCACCATGTTCATGTGTCACAAAGATAGCATCCAGGTCTTTTCCGCTAACCCCAATAGAATTAAGTCCTGCTTCAATCCGCTTTCCGCTGATACCGGCATCAATCAAAATATGCGTCGTATCATCACCGATATAAATGCAATTCCCACTGCTTCCGCTGGCTATACTAAGTAGTCTCATGTAACAAAACTAATCCTTCCAAAAGATTTCCAATTTATCGCCGTTATGAAGCGGCTCGATATACTGTGCCTTTCGTCCGTTAATTAATGTTTCAACCATTTTCCCTTGTGGTTTTGACAAATCAAAATTAATACGATCAAACACATCTACATAAATATAATCCGGTTTTCCTGTTAAAGTTACCGGCTCTCCATTGACAATTACCGTCAAACCATCCACCGGATTCGTCTCTTCAATCAGCGGCTCCGGCTCCGAAGGCGTCACCTGCGGCTCACTAACCGGCTCAGGCTCACTGACCGGTTTAGGCTGCGGCGCAGGAATCGGCTTTGCTTGCGGCTGCGCCCCAAATTTAATATTCGGAATAGAAGGACGGGCAGGCATTGCCGGCATTTGACCGGTCTGATTAAATGCAGTCGCAAATACGGAAATACGTTCAGCTGCTGCATATGCTCTTGCCTTCTTCAGTTCTTCCTCCACTTCCTCTGTCACCGGTGCCTTTGCTATTTCTTCCGCACGCTTTCTTGCTCTCTCTAACGGACTGAGTCCATCATCCGAAGAAGGTGACGGGGTCTGCGCCTGTGTCAACACTACAGGTTGCTCTTCGAAAACTTCCTCTTCTTCCGGTTCTTCCACAATCTCTTCCGTCTCTTTTTCTGCCTGCTCATATGACCATTCCAAAGTAAAATTGTCATATACTTTCGTTTCTTTATCCGCCACAACATTGTTGACGCGAATGACTGCGCCCTTCTCCAACAGGACATCCATCACTTCCGTAATCTGCTCTACGGTATAGTAATTCAGCATTTCTATTACATCGCCATCCTGAATCTCATAATAAGCCGTCTGCAACTCACCGTTAACACTTGCAAACTTCGGCAATGTAATATTTTGGCCGTTTACATTGATACTGATTGTCTCTTTGTATTCCGGGAACTTTCCAAGCTGCTGCGTAGCTTTTTCGCCTGCTGTAGAGCATTCCACACTAATCACATCATTTGCACGGATCGGTGTATGTATATCAGCCGGCTCTCCGTTTAACTGAATAACAGCTGACTCTCCCCTTCCGCCGCGAATGGTTCTCTCTTTTCCGTTCAGCGTAAATGTCAGATTTTCACCACGTTTCGGGAACAAATCTTCATTCGGGAATTCTGCCTGAATTGCTGCATCCACAATCGCCAATTTATTATTATCATACAATTTCACTCTCTGGCCGTTAAACGTTACAAACATGAAATTATTGCTCTGCTCATAGAAATTAAGACAGATACCGATCGGCGTAACAAGAAGTGAATCCTTCGTAATATCTCTCGGCAGGAATTCTATCTTCTGCATCACTTCCTCGCCGCGGAGAGCACAACGCTCCTGCGGAATACCGAGACGTTCTGCAACACATTTCGTATATCCTTCAATTTTTCCGCCGCCGCCGACAACGAAGACAAGTCGGATCGTAGCCATGTCGTTCTGTGAGCCA
>JAZQDJ010000070.1:0-42819 GCA_045546735.1 Lachnospiraceae bacterium
TTTTTCTTAAAAATCCATCATTTCTTGCCCACCACGAAGACAATCATCATTCCTCCAACGCCTCCAACATCTGCTTCACTGTCTTTTTCAAAACCGGATGAAGGTAAGCCGGTGCAAGCTCACAGAGCGGTTCCAAAACAAATCTGCGGTTTTGCATATCGATATGCGGAATAATCAAATCTGTCTCATTTATCACGCAATTTTCGTAAAAGAGAATGTCTAAATCAAGCGTCCGCGGTCCCCAGTGCACAAGCCTCTCTCTCCCTGCCTGCGCCTCTATCTCATGAAGCCTTTCCAAAAGCGACTGCGGCGAAAGAAGTGTCTGTACTTCCAAAGCACCATTCAAAAACTCATCCTGTTCCACTCCCCCGTACGGCTCTGTCACAATCCATTCCGATGTCCGGACATTTCTAAAATCCGTATCCTTTTTCAGTGTTTCCACTGCTTCAGCCAAATACTGCTCTTTATCACCCATGTTTGAACCGACGGCAAGATACGCCTTTTTCCAAAATAAACTTCGGCTGACCGAAACATTTTCAAACGGAAGCGGAATCGGAGCCTTTGGCTTGCATAATTCCATTTCTATGCCGTCAAGCATAGGAAAAGCAAGCAAAACCGCCTTCATGGTTTCTGCCACCGCACGCTCAAGAAGCTTATACGTATTCTGTTGTAAAAAATCTGTCACAAGCTGGCATACTTCTCCGTAATGCACCGCATCCGTTACTTCATCCGACTGCGCCGCCCGGCTCATATCATAATATAACTTTGCATTTACGTAGAAATCCTGACCGTTTTTTGTCTCTTCTTCCAGCACTCCGTGATGTGCAAATATTTTTAATCCTGTAATCGTAATATAGTCCATCTTCTCATTTTCTCCCGGTTATATATTCCGCAGTGCAAGTGCCATTTTCACTGCACGGACATTTTCTTTAATATCGTGTACACGCACAAAACTGCACCCTTTCATCACTCCGACAACTGACGTTGCAAGTGTTCCTTCCAGGCGTTCGTCTTTTTCCAAATCAAGCGTCAAGCCAATGACCGATTTTCGGGAAGCAGCAAGCAGTACCGGAAGCCCAAACGTATGAAGGCACTCCAAGTGGCTCATCATCCACAAATTCTGTTCATAGCTTTTCGCAAATCCGATGCCCGGATCAACCATAATCTTGTCTCTGGCAATTCCCGCACGCTGTGCAAGCGAAAGCGACTGCTCTAAATCCGAGAGCACATCTGCCTGAAAATCGGCATATTCACTGTTTTCTCGATTGTGCATCAGGCAACAGCAGACGCCCGCATCTGCAATCACCTTTGCCATGTCGCCGTCACGCTTCAATCCCCAAATATCATTGATCATATCCGCCCCGGCTGCAATTCCCGCCCCGGCCACAGATGCTTTTGATGTATCAAGTGAAATCGGAATATCATACTCTTTTCGAACCGCCTCGATAACCGGAAGAACCCGGTCCATCTCCTCCTGCGCAGTAAGCGGCAAGTAACCCGGTCTTGTCGATTCTCCGCCGATATCAATAATATCCGCTCCTTGCGCAATCATATCACGCACACGCATAAGCGCTTTCTCCGGCCGGTTATATTTTCCGCCGTCCGAAAAAGAATCCGGCGTCACATTGAGGATTCCCATAATATATGTCTTATTTTGTGTATCAAACTCTCTGCTTCCGATTTTCATTCTCTGTCTCCTAAAGAAGAAGTTCTAAATTTTTCTTCTCGTTTTTCCAGTTACAATTCTTTTCCTGCTCACAAAAATAACACGGACGGCTGAGCTTGTCCGCGCGGTACAAAAGACCGTTTAAATTTTTCTCATTTTTTACCCGACTTTCCCTGTGCGTTGCAATTGCCGAAACAATCTGCTCACTCTCTGTATCCGAAAAACCGCAGTCCTTTAAGATAGCCGGTGCTAACTTAGCACTTGCCAAAGCATGATCCTTCCCTGTCTCATACTGCTGCCATCGCCCGATATCATGCAAAAGCGCAGCTGCATAAATCAGTTCTTTATCAATCCCGTAATTATCCTGCGTATTTAACAACATCGCAATACGCGCCACATCCAGAAAATGCGTCGTACTATGCCTGCAAAACAGCCTGTCCTTCTCCCACGCAGCAATTTTTTCGATATGAGAAAGATAATCAGGGCTATGTATCATCTGATTGATTTTATCCATACATCCAACCTCGTTCTAAAAAAACAGTTCTATTAAAGCTTGTGTATTTTGCGCTATCTTCGAAATTTTCAAAACTGTTGTCCATTTACGAATCTCCTCATACATGAAAAGGCAGCTGACAGCCGCCTTTTTCTTTTACTTACTCCCCCGAAGCATCTCAAAAAACATCTCCCTAAGTGCTTCATCTTCTTCAAACTTACCTCTTGCGGCAATACTCACCGTCTGACTGCCCGGCTTCTTGATACCGCGCATCGTCATGCACATGTGCTCTGCCTCTGTCATAACCATTGCACCTGCTACGCCGAGGTCTTCCATCAGCGCATCCGCAATCTGGTCTGTCATCTGCTCCTGAAGCTGCAAACGCTTTGCAAACACATCCACAGTTCGCGCCAGCTTACTAAGGCCTACCACTTTACCGTTCGGAATGTAGGCCACATGCGCCTTGCCGTAAAACGGAAGCATATGATGTTCGCACATAGAGTAGAATGTAATATCCTTTTCTAAAACGATCCCTGTATTCTGCGAGGTAAATGTCTTTTGCAGATGGTCTTTTGCATCCTCATGCATTCCGGCAAAAATCTCCTCATACATACGGGCAATGCGCGCCGGTGTCTCCACAAGACCTTCTCTGCCCGGATCTTCTCCGATACCCTCCAAAAGCATTTGTACTGCTGTTTCAATTTTCTTTTTATCTACCATGTCTATACTTTCCTTTGACGTTTTTCCAAAATATCCATCATCCGCCCGAGATAAGAAAGCGAACCAAACGATACGATTACACTGTCTTTATCTGCGAGCAGATAACTCATCTCCACCGCCTCTTCCAAACTTCCCGCCGCTGTCACGCTCGGGTGATGAGCCATCACAGCCTGCGCCAGTTCGTAAGCGTCTGTTGCACGCGGATTATCCGGTGTTTTTACGGTGATGATATGTGCTGCAAAAGGCGCTGTCAGGGATATGATTTTGTCATATTCCTTGTCCTTCAATATTCCCATTATATAAATAATCTTCTTGTTTGTAAAATAAAATCGAATCGACTGCGCAAGTTTTCTTGCCCCGTCCTCATTGTGTGCACCGTCCACAATAAAATACGGTTTCCGGCTAAGAACTTCAAATCGTCCGCTCCATCTTGCACTTGCAAATCCTTTTCCCACTGCACGCCCTGAAATCTTTACCCCCTCGTCTCGCAGCACATCAATGACTTTCAGTGCGAGCAAGGCATTCTCAATCTGATATTGCCCTGCCAATGCAATTTCCACCACCTGCTTTTCCTGATAAACAAAACTTTGTTTCTCCAGTCCGTAATGAATCCCGGAAGCATCTTCTGTTTGCACAAAATCAATTCTAACTTGTTGCTTGCTGCTAACCTGTTCCAGAATGCGCGCCGCCTCTTCCCGCTGCTGTGCGCTGATTACCCGACACCCCGGCTTAATAATACCCGCCTTCTGTCCGGCGATTTCTTCTATTGTTTCTCCCAAAAATCCCATATGATCCATTCCGATCGGCGTAAACACTGCTGCCATCGTATTTTTCACCAAATTAGTTGCATCCAGCTTACCACCCATACCGCATTCCAGAATGACATAGTCACATTTCTTTTCCATAAAATAAAGAAATCCAAGCGCTGTCTCCACCTCAAACGGTGTCGGGTGTGATTTTCCTTCCGACACAAGTAGGTCGCACGCCTCTTTCACCCGTTCCAAAAGCTCGCAAAATGCTCTCTGCGAAATCATCCGTCCGTTTACGCAAATTCTCTCCCGATAATCACGGATGGTCGGCGAGTTATAACTTCCGACCTTGTATCCGGCTTCCTTAAGTACTGACGTAAGATAGGCTGAAACCGAACCTTTTCCGTTCGTTCCCGCAATATGGATAAACGTTAAACTATCTTGCGGATTTTCTAATTTTTCACACAAATTTATAATATTTTCAAGTCCCGGAACACTTCCGAGTGTCTGCAGGGACTCGACATACTCCATCGCCTGTCTGTAATTCATCTTCCAACTCCGTATATGTATCATGTTTCTATTTGAAAGAATAATCTTACATTCTTTTGCTATATGTAACACGGAACCTTTTAAAAACGCCGGTCCTTGGTGAGCAGATACATTATGCATATGCGAACCTAGTACCGCTGCGTTTTTAGCAAAGCGCAAGCGTGTCCTGTGGTACATGTAGTAAAAGAATGCAAAAAATATTCTTTTCAAATTATACCTACTTTTGAAGAATAAATAAAGATTTTTCGGACATACTTCAAATATGATTAAAAAATTCTTTACTTGCGGTCTTCTCGGCTGGTGCCTCGAGATTCTGTACACGGCCGCATGCTCATTGAAAAATCATGATATTCGGTTAAGGGGTAATACTTCCCTGTGGATGTTCCCCATCTACGGTCTGGCGGTGTTTTTTCAGCCGCTGGCTGCTTTGTTAAAAGGAAAGCCCCTCTTTCTCCGCGGGTGCATCTACACTTTTTGTATTTTCCTTACCGAATTTGTGACAGGCGAACTTCTCAAAAAAAGACACGCCTGTCCTTGGAACTACGAAAATGCCCCTTTGAACATCCGCGGTGTCATCCGGCTGGATTATGCACCGTTTTGGTTCGGCACCGGACTGCTTTACGAATTTTTGTTAAGCCGCAGTTCCAAAACTACGGTGGAAACACCGTAATTATCCTCCCCTAACCCTTTTGCCCGGTCCCCTTTGCCGGGCGCACAAAAAAAGAACTGCCGCGGAGCTTTACGCCCCGGGCAGTTCTTGTACTTTTCTATGTATCTTATGCTGCTGAATCCATAAGTAAGAAAATAAGTAAAATGATAGAACCTACACATGGAACAAATGAAATAAAAATCCATGGCCATGATTTTCCGATGTCATTTAAACGACGAATTGTAATTGTCACACCCGGAATGATTACTGCTAATGAATATACAGTTGAAATAATCCATCCGAGAACCGGAATCACTGCGAGAACTCCAACGATTGCTGAAAGAATGAAGTTAACTAAAAACATCTTCCAGAATGTTGCTCTGTCTGTTTTTCCGTTTACATCAAAGTAACGAAGTAAGAATTCCTCGCCCCAAGGTTTTAAAATTTCTGGTAATTTGTCTACCACTTTGTTGATAAAGCCCATAAAATTTTCCATTTTTCATATCTCCCTTCAAAAGATAAGTTATTTTCTCTCTTTAATATAATTTCATTGACAAAAAATGTCAAGATGCTACATAGAATCTGTATCGATATCAACCATCTGGCCGCTGCCGATATCAAGTGTATTTAACGTTCTGCGTTTGATACGTGCCTGCTCTGATGCCTCCAGAATAAAATCCTTGATTGCTCTTGCATTTTTTACATGTTCAATGCAAAGTGTCGGATTTGTTGTATCTCCTGTGTGGCAAATAACCGTACCAAGCTTAAATATACGCTCCATAAGACTTGTTTCAAGCTGAACATCCTGGATTTTATACATGTAACAATCATCCTCAACCGTCTTCAAAAGACCTCTCTGAATGTTAAGTATATCTTCTTTGATTGTGTACACCGTGAATGTCCAAGGAAGTCCGAAAAATAAGATTCTCTTTCGTTCTCTAAATTCCATAGTGAATTCCTCCTGTTTTTTCTTTATATTATACATACTCACAAACCGAATTGCAATCCACAATCTATATTGAAAGGCACAACATTTTGTGCTATCATAAAAAACGGTAACTAGTACAAGTATTTTAAGGAGGTTTTCATGACAGCAAAAGAATGTATTTTAGGCAGACGAAGTATTCGTAAATATAAACCGGACCCGGTCGATCACGCACTACTTGAATCGATTGTGGAAACAGCTTCCTACTCTCCGAGTTGGAAACACACACAGATTGTTCGCTACATCGCCGTAGAAGGCCAGGCCAAAGATAAAATCGGCCGCGAATTCACAAAATCATTCCCGGGTAACGGAAAAATCATTGAAAACGCACCTTTACTTATCGCAGTGACAGTCATCAAAAACAGATGCGGATTCGAGCGTGACGGTTCCTTTACCACAGACCGCGGCGATACATGGCAGATGTATGACGCAGGCGTTGCAAGCCAGACATTCTGTCTTGCTGCCCACGAAGCAGGCCTCGGAACTGTAATTATGGGTATTTTTGACCGCCCTGAAATCGAGCAGTTCTTAGAGCTTCCGGAGGATCGCGAGCTCGTTGCTCTTATTCCGGTCGGATATCCTGATGAAGAGCCGGTAGCTCCGCGCAGAAAACCTGTCAGCGACTTAATATCATATAAATAGAACTATATCAAAGGAGAATACAACATGAGACATCTGATGAGTCCGATGGACTTTACAACAGAAGAGTTGGATAAACTCTTTGATCTGGCTGCAGACATTGAGAAAAATCCACAAGTTTATGCTCACAAGTGTGACGGCAAAATTCTTGCCACCTGCTTTTATGAGCCGAGCACACGCACACGTTTAAGTTTTGAGAGCGCTATGCTCAGTCTCGGCGGAAATGTACTCGGTTTTTCCGATGCAGGTTCTTCCTCCGCAGCCAAGGGCGAAAGTGTTTCCGACACCATACGTACGGTTGCTTGTTTCTCAGACATCTGTGCCATGAGACATCCGAAAGAAGGTGCTCCGATGGTTGCTGCTTCTCACGCAGAAATCCCGGTCATCAATGCCGGCGACGGCGGACATCAGCATCCGACCCAGACATTGACAGACCTTTTGACCATCCGTTCCTTAAAAGGACGCCTTGACAACTTTACCATCGGTCTTTGCGGAGACTTAAAATTCGGTCGTACCGTGCACTCTCTGATCGAGGCACTCGTCCGTTACAGCAATGTCAAATTTATCTTCATCTCGCCGGAAGAACTCCGCGTACCGGATTACATTACAGAAATGTTGACAGAAAAAGGAATTCCTTACGAAGAAAATATCAGTTTGGAAGATACGATTGCAGATCTTGATCTTCTGTACATGACAAGAGTCCAGAGAGAACGTTTCTTCAACGAAGAAGACTACATCCGTCTCAAAGATTTCTATATCTTAGACAAAAAGAAAATGAACCTTGCCAAAGAAGACATGCTTGTGCTTCACCCGCTTCCTCGTGTAAACGAAATTTCCGTGGAAGTCGATGCAGACCCGAGAGCTGTTTATTTCAAACAGGTTCAATACGGCAAATATGTCCGTATGGCACTGATTCTCACTCTTCTCGAGTTAGCATAGAGCAACTATTTTGTAAAGGAGACCAATCATATGTTAAATGTAGGACAAATTGAAGAAGGCTTTGTACTCGACCATATTCAGGCCGGAAAAAGTCTTGCTATATATCATCTTCTGCAGCTTGATAAAGTAGACTATACGGTAGCTATTATCAAAAATGCCCGCAGTAATAAACTCGGAAAAAAAGATATCTTAAAAATTGAATGTGATATCACCAAAGTGGACCTCGACGTCCTTGCCCTGATTGATAAAAATATTACAATCAATGTGATTAAAAACGGCGAAATCATCGACAAAAAGGAACTCTCTCTTCCGAAGGAAATCAAAAACATCATCCAGTGTAAAAACCCGAGATGTATCACTTCCATCGAGCAGGAGCTTCCGCACATTTTTGTTCTCTCCGATGAGACAAAGCAGATTTACCGCTGTAAATATTGTGAAGAGAAATACAACGAAAGAGCCCAGCAGTTTGCAAACTGGTAAGAAAAAGGGAATCCCTCGCGGATTCCCTTTTCGTTTTATATTCTATTATTCAGTTAAATCAGCAAACGACGGAAAATACCGAAAAATTGCTTTTCCTAAAATTGCATCCTCGTTTACAAAACAATATTCCTTTTCTATTGCCTCCTCAACATTCGAAGCCAGTCCGTTCATCACTGCTTCTCCCGCCCAATATCTGCCGTCCAGAGAATTGTTTCGGTTATCTCCCATAACAAAATAGCATCCTTCCGGAACTTCCAAAGTCAGTCCGTGATTTTCAACAATCCAGTGTTCTTTCAAATAAGGCTCCTCAATCGCAGTTTCGCTGCCGTCAATATATACTTTTGCATCTCTGATTTCTATCGTCTCACCCGGAAGGGCAATCACTCTCTTAATATAAATCTCCTCCGGATCCACCGGATACTTAAAAATTATAATATCGCCTCTCTGCGGCTCATCGAACAGATACGACAACCGGAATCCAATCAACCTGTCTCCCGGTAAAATCGTAGACTCCATAGAACCGGTCGGTACATTTGCGTTTACAATCACAAAACTATTCAGCAAAATCGCTGTTACCAACGCCGCCAGAATTACTTTCCCCCAGGAAATCACTTCCGCCAAAATTTCTTTTTTCTTATCAGTCATAGTTTCCACCTTTCTGTCACATGGCTATTATAAATGTTTTGCTGTCTTTTGCCAAGTATGATATAGTCAGAATTAGGAAAAAGAAACGACAAAGTTGGGGGTTCTATGAAAGAAAACTTATATAAAGACCATATGAAATTTAAAGGGACGTTCCGCAGTTATCAGCAGCGTGTCCTTGATCACAGCGACGAATATTTAAAAGACAAACGTCTTCATATTGTAGCAGCTCCGGGATCAGGAAAAACGACACTCGGAATCGAGCTGATTACGCGTTTAGGAGAGCCTTGTCTGATTCTGACACCGAGCATCACCATCCGGGAGCAATGGGGCGCCAGAATATCCTCTTCTTTCTTAAACGAAAATGAGAAGTCGGAAGAATGGATTTCTTCTTCCATCAAACAGCCTCTTACTATTACAACGATTACATATCAGGCACTTCACAGTGCTTATACAAGATTCCACGGTCCTTTGCCGGATGATAACGGCGAAATAACAGGCGATACGGACGATACCGTTTCCATCACTTGCGAAGAGAATGAAAATGCTGTTGACTACTCTGATTTTGATTTAATTGCAACCATCAAAAGTGCCGGAATACGCACAATCTGCCTGGACGAGGCGCATCATCTGCGCAGCGAATGGTGGAAAGTTCTTGAACAGGTCATCAAAGAACTCGGTGATGACATTACTTTAATATCACTGACTGCCACTCCGCCATATGATTCGACTCCTGCGCAGTGGAAACGCTATACCGATCTTTGCGGACCGATTGACGAAGAGATTTTTACACCGGAACTTGTAAAAGATAAAAATCTTTGTCCTCATCAGGATTACGTGTACTTCAACTACCCGACAGAAGAAGAATTGGCAACTGTCCGCGCTTTCCGTCAAAACATCAAAGATGTTTTTGCACACCTTTCCAAAGACGATAAGCTCCTTGCAGCTATCCGGACACACAAAGGACTTGCCGACGAAAAAGGATACAGCGAATTTTTCCTTGACCACCCGGCGTACTTTTCTTCCTTACTGATTTATTTAAATTCACATCAGGTTCCGCTTTCCTCTTATTTGCGCAATCTGATCGGAACAAAGGGAAAACTTCCGCAGCTTACTCCGGACTGGATGGAAATTTTGATGCAGGGCTTTTTGTATGACGATATCGAATCCTACGGTGACTGCGAGGCTCTGCGCGAGGAACTTACGGATTACCTGAAAGAACATCGCTGCATCGTCCGCAAAAAAGTCACTTTGCAGGAAGATGATTCCATCCGCAAACTCCTTCTTTCAAGTAAAGGGAAATTAAACAGCATTATCGAAATCACCAAAGCAGAATCCAAAATTCTCGGTTCTTCTTTGCGTGAACTTATATTATGTGACTATATCAAAAAAGAATATATGTCTGCCATCGGTGACAGCGCGCGGAAAATCGAGGACAACGGCGTTCTTCCGATCTTTGAACGTCTTCGCCGCGAACTACCGAAAGAAATTAAACTCGGCGTATTGTGCGGTTCCGTTGTAATCATTCCGTCTACCGCCATCGGTACTTTGGAATATTTATTGGTCGAACATGGTACCTCCGGAAAATTTTCACCGATCGGCGATACCGGTTATCAACAGGTAACTATCTCCGGAAATAAGAGTCTTGTTGTAAAACTGATTACAGCACTCTTTGAGGACGGCCAGATGCAAATTATGATCGGCACAAAATCGCTGCTCGGCGAAGGATGGGATTCCCCGTGCATCAATACATTGATTCTTGCTTCCTTTGTCGGTTCTTTTATGCTCAGCAACCAGATGCGCGGACGTGCCATCCGTGTTTCAGCCAAGGATCCCGGCAAAATCAGTAACATCTGGCACTTAGTCTGCGTCGACGATGAAGGTCAATCTTCCGACTACGAAATGTTAAAGCGGCGCTTTGAATCCTTCCTCGGTGTCGGTTATAATGAAAACCGCATTGAAAACGGCTTAGAACGCCTTTCCACTATCAAAGAACCGTTTACACAGGCGAACATAGCTGCGATGAATGCGGAAACGCTTGCTCTTGCCGCCAACCGCGAGGCTTTGAAATCCAAATGGGAAAATGCGGTTATGACAGCGCAGCGTCACATGGCAGTTGAGGAAGTTCTGGAAGCAGCACCTGCTACTTCTGCACCGGGCTTTACGCTTGTATCTGCCATCACAAAGTTTGTACTTTCCCTGATTGGCGTCATCGCACTTATCGTACTTTGGAATGTGCTGAAAAAAGCAGGTGTTTCTTTCCTCGCTTTTCTCGCATTTGCCTTGCTTCTTATTCTTATCTTCAAGACACTGCGAATCGGAAACAAGATACTGATGCTTGCCTCACCAAAGAGGCGTATGCAGGCAATCGGAAAAGCCTTGCTTAAAACTTTAAAGCAGACAGGACAGATTACAACCGCTGCTGCCAAAGTCGAAACGAAAGTTACCAACAAAGGAAATACTACGACTTGTCTGACCGGCGGAACTGCCCGCGAAAAAACAGATTTTGCCAAGGCTCTCGGCGAAATATTTGCTGAAATCGACAATCCGAGATACCTCATGTTTTCCAAGACGCCAAATCCGCTGTCAGCCTTCTACTGTCTGGCCGTTCCGGAATGTCTCGGTACAAAAAAAGAAAATGCTCAAATTTTCCATGAACATCTTCAAAAATTACTTGGTAAATATGAACTTGTTTATACACGTACCCCGGAAGGTCGCAAGAAACTCTTAAAGGCCAGAACATACAGCCTCAGCGGTCGCTCCCGCAGTGGCATCAAACGCAAGAAACAGGTACATCAGGATTATAAATAACGTATTTCATACAAAAACCGGCGGGGCTTCCGCCGGTTTTCTTCTTAAACAAAACTAATAACTTCTTCCTTCGGCGCTTTTGTCTTCACGACAGACAATGCCTCAAGGACAGGTCCTTCTTTTCCGTAATCAGAGAAATATTCGATATTCACTTTCGCTGTCACTTTTACCCATTCCTTATCTTTTAACATCGCTGTTCCCGAATACTTACAAGCATATCCTAAAAACGCCATGTCATCCGCACAACAAGTCATAGCCATTCTGCCCGGAACAAAATATCCCGCCTGCATTTTCGACGGCTTAAGTACCATCGCAAGAAACTCTATGGTCTTTCCGCGATAACGGTCCATATTGTCAAGCACGTCCAAATACCAGATACCGTATCCCATGTCATCAAGCTTAATAACATCCGCATTTAAATCAAACGGCAGTTCTTCCTCCAGCGTCGCGTTCACTTCGCCGTTTTTATCTTCAAAAATCAGTTCCGCTTTCTGATTAATTGCCTTGATATTACGCTTATAGGACGGGAGCTGATCAAGCACATCATCGCAGCGGTTCATGATGATAAGTTCCGACTTACGAAGCATTTCTGCAAGAAGTGATTTCATATTCGTAAAATAAGTCGAAAACGTCGAACCATCGATACACGTAATCTGCTGCTCCACCTTCCAATGCCACGGCATCTTCATATTCTTTACATTCCACATACCGTTGTACTCAACAATAATACGTGAAGGGCGATGCTTTTTCTCAAGTGCAATCAGCTTCTGCGAAGTGAAGTCTTCTTCCTCCTCCACAATTTCCATCACGGTATTGCTCTTTTTTAAAATATCCTCATCATATTCAATCTCGCCTTCCTCGCATACAAGCAAAAGAGTTTTTGCCTTTGACTGAAAATAAGGCTGTGATAACGTATATTGAATAAACTCGGTTTTTCCGCTATCCAAAAAACCGTTAATCATATAAATTGGAATCATAATTTTTACTCCTGTCCAAACAGTTTCTTCAAATTATCTTCTTTCAGTTCAGAGCCGATGACACATACCTTACCTGTATATTCTGCACCGCCACTGCGCACTTCGCTCTCGCCCGGTACATAATCAAAATGAATAAATCCGCCGGCAATATCTGCCACCATACCTTTTGCACGAAGTACAAATCCATATGCATCCTTATCCTCAAGTTTTTCAAGAATATCTGTAATCTGCTCTTTTGTAAATTTATCCGGTGTTTCAAATCCCCAGCTTGTAAACACATCATCTGCATGATGATGACCATGATGATCGTGGTCATGACAACCGCATGTGCAGTGCTCGCCATGTTCATGATGATGCTCATGCTCATGATGATGGTCGTGATCATGGTGATGTTCATGATGGTGCTCATGCTCATGCTCATGATGATGGTCGTGTTCGTGTTCATGCTCATGTTCATGATGATGGTCATGTTCATGATGATGGTCGTGATCATGGTGATGTTCGTGGCATCCGCATGTGCAGTGTTCATCATGCTCTGCCATAACTTCAGCCATCAATTCTGCCTCAAGATCCTTCGCATTTTCCATCGCCTCAAGAATTTTTACGCCCTCGAGCTCCTCCCAAGGAGTTGTGATAATGGCCGCTTTTTCATTCAGCCCGCGAATCAATTCGATACACTGGTTGATCTTTTCCTCTTTCATTTCACCGGTACGGCTCAAAATAATCGTTCCCGCATGCTCAATCTGGTTTGCAAAAAACTCACCGAAGTTTTTCAAATATACTTTGCATTTCTTCGCATCGACAACCGCAACCGCGCTTCCAAGCGAAACGTCTGCACTTTCTGTCGCATCCTCAACAGCCTTCATAACGTCAGAAAGCTTGCCAACACCCGACGGCTCGATTAAAATACGGTCCGGTGTATATTTGCTGAGTACTTCTTTTAAAGATGTTCCGAAATCGCCCACGAGGGAACAGCAGATACATCCTGAGTTCATCTCCTTAATCTCAATACCTGCCTCTTTCAAAAATCCGCCGTCGATTCCGATTTCTCCGAATTCATTTTCAATCAAAACAACCTGCTCACCTGCAAGTGCTTCTTTTAATAACTTTTTAATTAAAGTTGTTTTTCCGGCGCCTAAAAAACCGGATACAATATCAATTTTTGTCATATTTATCGCCTCTTTCTTTTCTCTAAAACTAGTATAACACCTTTGTCAATCCTGTCTCATGTACGGTGCCAGACGCCCGAGATCTGCCTCACCGCACTCCGCTGTCACGTAAATACCATCTGCCTCATAGCGGCTTTCGATGACATTCGCATGCTCTTTCAAATAAGAGAACAAATCGCCGCGCTCATACGGCAAAAGCAGGTGACACACTTTGTGGCCGCTGTACACACGCTTTAAAATCTCATCGATCAGTTCATCCATTCCGACACGCTGTTTTGCCGACATATAAACCGCCTGCTCCGTAACCTTCGGAATCTTTACCGCATCGTCGCCTTCCAGCAAATCCGCTTTGTTAAAGACATAAAGTACCGGAACATCCGCTGCACCGATTTCCTTCAGCGTTTCCTTTGTCACTTCCATCTGCTCTTTATAATGAGGATCTGAAAAATCCACCACATGCAAAATCAAATGAGCCGCAACCGCCTCGGAAAGTGTCGAACGGAACGCCTTTACAAGTCCGTGCGGGAGTTTGTCGATAAAACCGACCGTATCTGACAGCAGAATCGCCTTATTCTCTTTCGGCGTAATACTCCGCACCGAGGTATCAAGCGTTGCAAAAAGCATATCCTGCTCAAGCACTTTCTTTTCCTCATCGCCGATATACTTTTCCACCATCGCATTCATAATTGTTGATTTTCCTGCATTCGTATATCCGACAAGCGCCACTCGCGGAATGGCTGACTTTTCCCTCTTTTTCTGCTGTGTCTGCCGCTCTGTCTCAACCTGCGCCAATTCTTTTCTAAGTTCCGCCAGACGGTTTTCAATCTTACGACGGTCAAGCTCGAGTTTCTTCTCGCCGGCTCCTTTATTACTCATAGAGCCACTGCCGCCGCCCTGACGGGAAAGCGCCTCGTGAAGTCCTACAAGTCGCGGAAGCATATATTGAAGCCTCGCCACCTCTACCTGCAGCATCGCCTCCCTCGATTTGGCACGCGATGCAAAAATCTCTAAAATAAGTGTCGTCCTGTCCATAACTGCAATGCCTGTCTCATCTTTGATGTTACGAATCTGGGACGGTGTCAGGCTGTCATTAAACAAAAGCATGTCCGCATTTACCCATGCAGCTTCTTCTTTAATTTCTTCTATTTTTCCGGTACCGACATACAGGCCTTTATTGATATAAGGCAGGTTCTGTGTCATACTTCCGACTACTTCCATCCCGCACGCCTCTGCTAAAAGTGCAAGTTCTTCCATGGAATGTTCGAAATTATCTTCTGCCCCTGTATTGACACCGATTAGTAAAACCTTGTCCATAGTGTTCTCCATTCTTTTCCACTAATGGTTAGTATATACAATTCTTCCCGCGAAAACAATGAATTTTCCATAAAAAAAGTTCCGTTTCTTCGACATTCGGAAAAAACGGAACCTTTATTTTTCATTATGAACGGTCTAAAAGTTCTGTGTAAAACTCTGTGTAATCTGTTCTGCCCTGCTTCACACAATCAATCGCAGCTGACGGATGAAGATTCAAACGTCCTGTCAGAAAGTACGGAATATCATATCCCCAAACCATACCTTCTGCTTTCAGCTTTGTCACCTGGTCTTCAATAAATTTAAGCGCCGGGTACATATTGTACTTCGGATTCTTTAAAAATCCAAGCAAAAGCTCCATCGCACAGTTTCCTGCTCCTCTTCCGAGACAACTCATCGTCGCATCCAAAAGGCTGACACCTCTGGCAGCAGCTTCAATCGTATTAGCAAATGCTAACTGCTGATTGTCATGAGCGTGAATACCTACATATTTGTCTGCCGACTCCGCAACCGCAACATATTTATCTGCAAGTGCACGAATCTGTTCCGGGTAAAGGGAACCGTAGCTGTCTACTAAATAAATACCATCCACCGGACTCTTTGCAAGCATATCGAGCGCCATATCAAGATCCGACTCCTGCGCATTGGAAATCGCCATAATATTACAAGTTACTTCGTATCCTTTTGCCTTCGCATCCTCAATCATATGAAGTGCTGCAGGCATCGTATGAATGTATGTTGCCACACGTACCATATCAATGACACTGAGATCCCTGTCCACGATATCCTTTTTATAATCACAACGTCCGACATCGGCCATAACCGCAATTTTAAGATCCGAATTATTATCTCCTACGATTCCGCGAATGGATGCCTCATCACAGAATTTCCACTTGCCGAAACGCTCCACATCAAACATTTCCTTAGAAGCCTTATATCCGAATTCCATATAATCAACGCCGGATTTTACATTTGCACGATATAAGTCATTTACAAATTCATCCGAAAAATTAAAGTTGTTTACAAGTCCTCCGTCACGGATCGTCGCATCCAGAATCTTAATATCCGAACGGACGGTCATCAAATTACCTTTCTGAGCCATGATAATGCTTCCTTTCTGTTTGTCTGTTTTTTTGCTTTATCGCTTTAAAGTGTAACGCTTTAAAGCGTATATGTATATTAGCACATGTTCTTACAGATTGCAAGTGGTTTTTTGCTGTCTTTTTTTCATCTTTTTCCAACTTATAAATCCATACAGGTCATTTACCAAAAAAGCGGTAAAACACACAAACACCGAGACATACCTAATATCCTCCATACTTGCCAGCGCCCACAACACCAAGAGCACAATATCATTTGCTGCATAAGCAATGGCAAAATACGGACTTCTGCGGAATGTCAAATATACCGCTACAAAACTGGTTGTCACAGAAATGGTACTGGGAATAATATTTGCCGTATGGAATGCCTCAAGAATAAAGTAAAACAAAATCGTTACCACTACTGCCAAAATCCACATAAAACCGATTTCCTTTTTCCCGACATCATTTACTTTGACTTCGCAGCGCTTTCCATTATACGGATTCCTAAGCCAAGAAACAAGTGCAAAAATTGCCATCGGCATCGTCATTCCCAAATACGTTATCATCTCACCGTAATATGCGCAAGTGTATGATATCACGCCGTAGAGCAAACTGAATATAACCATCAAAAACTGTCCGATCGGATTTCCTTTCGCGCAGAAAATAAGGGATGTCACTCCAATCAGCGATGCTGCAAGTGTCATATAGTTTTCTCTGTCAAAAACTATGAACGATCCTAAAATCACAAGGACAGAACAACTCCACAGTATTTTTTCAAGCCGTGTAAAATAGTTCATCTTTTCCTCCTCAAAAAAAGCATCCGTTGCGCATCTTCAAAGACCTAACGATGCGCAGCGAATGCTCTTTGCATTCCTACCCGGTGGCAGTATTTTTATTTATCTTCCGAAACTAAAGAAATTTGAAATCGACTCACTTACTTTCTTCAGTTTTTCCGAAACATTATTAATATTCTCAAGCGTCTCCTCAAGCTCGGCGGCATTAATCGTTTCCACGATCTCACCGATTTTCTTCATATCAACTTCCTTGAAGGAATCATTGATATACTCAAAATCAATCTTCTCCACTGTCTTATTGAATTTCTCGATGGCATCATTGACCTGATCTGTATCAATCTGAGCGACCTGATCTGCAACGACCTGTACTTCTTCCATAAAAACGTTGACGCGTGAAATTCCGATGATCAAAACCACAATCATCACAAGCGAAAATACCGATGACACAATGCTCAAAATCCGATTCATCAAAAGCGATTTCTTGAGCGATTTCATTTCCATTAAAAGTTCTTCGTTGTTCATGTGCAACCTCCCTAATCCAAATCCACATACTTTTTCATCAAAAACTCATCAAACACCTCTACGCCGTGACTGTTCAAATGATCTGCATCGCCGAAGCAGTCATTCGGGTAACAATAGAAATCCGGATAAATTTCCGCGTCCGGATATTTCTTTACAAGTTCCTGCATATAGTTGCGATAATGCTCTTTAAACTCTGAAGTCAAAATTCCGTACGAAGTTTCATTCATTGGTGTCTGTTCCAATACGATACGAATATCGTGCTCCCTGCACAGTGCAAACGTCTCTTCCAAATACCATGTAAGGATGTCGGAAGCCTTGAAATCACTGACTTTTGCTTCCCCATTAATATCGCCGGACTGCTCTGCTGTCCCGTATGTACTATAGCCTTTAAACTCTACCATTACGTCATACTTTTTGCTTGTTTTCTCATGTCGACCGACAAATGCCGACTTCTTCAACGCTGTTGCGTACTTATTCGGCATATAATATTTATACATCAAATATTCAGTCTTGTAATCCTCAATCAAAATATTCTGCGTATCTTCAAACTCTAAAGCCCTGGCTGTCAAATCACGGAAATCATCCTCTGACAGCGTGTGGAAATACACACTTCTCGTCCAAAGCGTATCAACATCCATGTAGTGCATCGGCGCATATGCCATCACAACCGCCTCCGGTGCCGCATGATGTTGCAGATATTCCTTCAGACTGTAGTATCCTTCTATCGGCGTTCCGCCTCCGAGCGCAATGTTATAGGAATCCTCCCACAAAAGCTCCGGCCGAAATCCCGCCTTTGTCCTCGAGTCTCCGAGAATAAGGATACGCGCATCCTCCGTATTCAGTTGTCCGGTCACGTAATCCTTCTGCTGACGGTACATTGCATATTCATCATCAAGATAATACATCGGGAAAAATCTGCAATATAGCGGGAGCAAGACGAAAAACGGAAGAATCAGGGCGGTCAGCTTACCTATCATCCGCCAAATATCTTTCCACATACTCTGTCCTCAAACTTAAAATTGAAAATATACAAATTCCTGCGCATTAAATGATGCAAGCATCAGCACAAGAAACACAAATCCATAATAAATTACCCATCTTACCGTTTTCTTCAACGAGCGCACCTTTGCAATCGGGTCATTTTTAAGCGCTGCAAAATCATACACCATAAGAAGGACAAACGGAATGACAAGCGATAAAACTTCCGATACTCCCATTCCGAAATCTGCCAGCCCTTTTGCTATGTATGCCGCAGGATTCATCAGACCGTCCCACATATGCACTAACACATAACATGCATCCGAAACGGTTTCCGCGCGGAAGAACACCCACGCAAGCATCGCAATCACAAATGTCACGATTCTGCAAAGCCAGATGGCAGAACCTTCCTTTTCCCTTTTGGCAAGTTTCCTCATAAACGGGAAGCAATTCTCAAGCACCTGAAGGAATCCGTGCAAACCGCCCCAAACAACAAAATGCCAGGCAGCTCCATGCCAAAGACCGCTCACAAAAAATGTCACCAGCAGGTTACATGCATTCCTTGCTTTGCTAACCCTATTGCCTCCAAGCGGAATATACACATAATCACGGAACCATGTCGAAAGCGAAATATGCCAGCGGCTCCAGAAATCTTTTATCGATACCGCAAAATACGGACTCTTAAAGTTTGTCATCAAATTAATATCAAACAGCTTTGCACATCCGATGGCTATATCCGAATAACCCGAAAAATCACAATATATCTGGAATGTAAAGAAAAGCGCTGCAAGCAACATCGAAAAACCGCCGTAGTAATGCACATCATCAAAAATCTGATCCGCATAAATTGCCAGATTATCTGCCACTACCAGCTTTTTGAAAAATCCCCACGCCATAAGTAAAAGGCCGTAGGTTGCTTTTTCTTTATCAAAATGATGCTCGCCCTTAATCTGAGGCAACAGATTGCCTGTTCTCTCAATCGGCCCCGCCACAAGCTGCGGAAAGAAAGAAATAAATGCCGCATATGTAAGGAAATTCTTCTCCGGCTCCACGTCCCCGCGGTATACGTCAATCACATAACTGAGCGTCTGGAACGTATAAAACGAAATTCCGACCGGAAGCATAAGTGAAAGCGTCACCGGATGCACCTCAATGGCAAATCTCCCAAGCACCCCCGCCAAACTTAGACTGAAAAAGTTGAAATACTTAAAGAAAAACAATACTCCGAGCGACGCAATCAGCGTAGAGCACAGGAGAACTGTTTTCTTCTTTTTCCACTTCTTCATCAAAATCGCACAGCCATACGACACGACCGTGGTAAACAATATGAGTACCACATATTTTACATTCCAACTCATGTAAAAATAATAGCTGGTGATTAGAATCCAGATCGGACGATATTTATTTGGCAATGCCCAGTATAAAAAGAATACAATAGGCAAAAATACGGCAAATGCCAACGAATTAAACAACATGGAGCTATCCTCCGAAGTATTTTTACCTGCACTGCAGGTCTTATCCGTAAAAATCAAAAAAGTAAGCAGGACGATAAGCCGGGTTATGTCGTTGAATGATCATCTATCTAGACCTGCCGTTACCGACAGGTTCGAGCAACCTACCTGAGGACACAGCGGGCAACTGTATCGTCCTTACATTTGGTCTTGCTTCGGATGGGGTTTACATGTGCCCCTGTTGTTACCAACAGGGCGGTAGTCTCTTAAGCTGCCTTTCCACCCTTACCGGCAAAAGCCGGCGGTATATTTCTGTTGCACTAGCCTTGGAGTCGCCTCCACCGGACGTTATCCGGCATCCTGCCCTGTGAAGCCCGGACTTTCCTCGTCTGCAGCCTTTCGGCGATGCAGCCGCGATCATTTGTCCTACTTACTTACTAAAATACTATACTTGATTTCTTTTTTTCTTGCAATGACATTCTGTAAATATCAGCCCGCTTCACCGACGATATCCACCAAAAGCAAAGCCAAATCATCCTTTGACGGTTCGCTTATGTTATATTGTCTGTCAACTTTTTTTATCGGCAGCCATACAAAAGTTTCTACTGACTCATTTTTATAAAAATCTTTGTCATTTGTATAAAAGTCTTTGTATGCGTCATCCTTATCAAAATCATCCCAGTTGATATCTCTTGCCTTATATTCAGCTACAGGATTCCCCCAAAAATGCATTTGACTGTAATTCACTTCTTTATCATACCACCTATTATAGTCTTTTGACACTCTTCTACAGCCATGACCTGAATATTGACCGACCAAATAGCATTTATCATTACAGCTTTGTACTCTTAATACAATCTTGAGTTTGTCAAATAGTATTTTTGACTCAAAACCATATGCATTTTCTATTACAACTTCTTTATCTGTATATTCAAATACTTTTTCTTGCAATATTTCACACGGAACAGACTGTACTATATTTAATTCTTCATCATCAGAATAATAGTCCGTCACTATCTCCCCAAACTTCGACCTATAGTATCTTTCAATTGTTTTGACACTGCGTCTGCACTGTAATGGCAGCCATTTCCTTTCAAATTGCTCTAAGTCTTCTACAAACCAAAATGTTGTTCCGTCACATATCGGGCTGCAATTATTATCATATAATGTTATTTTATACATGTTTTACCCCCTGTCCCATAACACTCCCTTACCCAATGTTATAATAAATATTTTTAAAACAAAAAGAAGGCCACAAACATATCCATTGGATCACCTACTCTATCCAATCTCTACATCTGTGACCCCCCTCCCATTCTATTTCTATGTACTTACACCGGGAAACAACTTCCCCCTGCAAATTCCCTCACAATTGAATTGTTTGGCAGATGCTCGCTGCTAACGCCGAGGAAATACTCCAGGAATTTCAAAAGACGTTTTGCCTCATGATATTCCGGCTCCTCCGGACTAATACTGAACAGAAGCGGTTCTGCGAACTGCTTGAGCACTGCTAATTCATAAATTAATGCACTGTTAAAGAATGCATCTGCGCTCTCCTGGAACGGGAAGATATTCTCTTCCTCACCTCTGCGCACCGACGGCCACATCTGAATCGTACGCTTTGCAGAAGCACCGCGCGTACGCGCATCACGTACCATACGGCGAAGAAGACGCCCATCCGTTGTCGGAATGCGGTTGTGCTCATCGACATTTAAGCTTGTAAGTGCACTGATATATATCTTAAACTTACTCTCATTCGGAAGCGAATAAGAAAGCTTATCATTCAATCCATGGATACCTTCGATAACAAGAATATCATCCGGTCCGAGTTTCTTTTTATTGCCTTTGTACTCACGGTGTCCGGTCTTAAAGTTAAACGTAGGTAACTCCACTTCCTCTCCCGCAAGAAGTTTGCTCATATCATGGTTAAACAATTCCACATCAAGAGCACCGAGACATTCGAAATTGTAATCTCCGTTCTCATCGAGCGGCGTATCTTCACGATTGACAAAATAATCGTCAAGTGCAATCGGATGCGGTGTCAAACCGTGTGTACGGAGCTGAATCGACAGTCTGTGTGAGAATGTCGTCTTACCGCTGGAAGACGGACCTGCAATCATAACAAATTTTACACCCTTACGCTCGGAAATCTCGTGCGCAATCTCACCGATACGTCTTTCCTGGAATGCTTCCTGTACTAAAATCAGGTCATTTAACTTGCCGTCACAAATCTGATTGTTCAAATCGCCGACCGTATCAATACCCATTTTGCTGCCCCATTCATCCGCCTGGCGGAGTGTATGGAACAATTTTTCGCGCGGTACAAACTCGGTAATTTCTTCCGGCGACTTTTTGTCCGGAAGATTTAAAATAAAACCGCCTTCATATGCCTCCACTTCGAAATGCTGTACATAACTTGTGTTTGGAAGCATATATCCGTAGTAATAATCACAATAATCTTCAATGTTGTAAATATTGATAAAAGAACCCCTACGAAACTTAAACAGATTTACTTTATCTGCCATTCCTTGCTTTTCAAAGGCAGCAGTTGCCTCATCTTTCGGCAATGTACGCTTTACAATCGGAATACCTGCATCCACAATTTCCTGCATACGCGCCTGCACACGCTTTGCTGCTTCGTCAGTTACCTCATGCTTACTTACAATGCTGATATAATATCCTTTTCCGATGGCAAACTCAACTTTTACTTTGTCCGGCTTATCTGTCGTCATGACATCTTTGATTGCCTTCATCATAATCATTGTTGCCGTGCGGACATAAGTCTTATGGCCGGCAGTATCGCCATATGTAAGGAATTTTACCTCATCACCGTCCTTCACCGCTTTGGTGAGTTCACGAAACTTGTCATTTACAACTGCGAGCGCTATTTTATGCGCATAGTCTTTCTGATAAGCCTGTGCTAACTGCTCATAAGTAGTTCCTTCTTCTACCTGTTTTGCTACGCCATTTACCCCAATCGTAATCATAAGAAACCCTCCTTATTATATGATTTTGAACGGACTCTCCGATTCATCACAAACAACTGTAATGCCTTCGATCTGTTCCTCTAAATAATCCTGCATATACGGAATAAAAATCTTCTCAAGTCCCCAATGACCTGCATCAATCACTGCCATACCCCGCTCCAGTGCATCAATACCGTCATGATGGGCAATATCGCCTGTAATCAGAACATCCGCTTTTTTTGCAAGCGCCGCTTCTATCATTGATTTTCCGGAGCCCGGTGAAATCGCTACCCTTGAAATATTTTTATCCATTTCACCAAACACTTTTACCCACTCAATACCGAAAATCCATTTTACAGACTGTGCACAATCTTCCAGCGACATTTCTTTTGTGAGCTTACCGACACGTCCGATTCCTTCTTCCACACCGTCGTTTTCTGTTGTAACAGCTAAAACGCTCTTGTCCGTAAGTCCGAAACGATCCGCCGCCTCACAAGCCATCTGCGTTACGTCAAAATTCGTATGCATCGTATAATAACAAATATCTGCCTGTATGAGTTTCAAAATTCTTCTTCCGATATAATCCTCGGAATTTACTTTTTTAATGCCTTTGAAGATCAGCGGATGATGTGTTAAAAGCATATCTGCTTTGCAACGGATGGCTGCCTCAACCACCTCCGTTGTCGCATCAAGGGCAACGTAAATCTTTTTAATTTCCTTATCTGTTCGTCCGGCCAAAAGTCCCGGATTATCCCAGCTTTCTGCATAAGAAAGCGGCGACAATTCTTCTAATCGACGAATCACTTCATCACAACGCATATCTTTCTTCCGCCCTTCTTAAAAATACCAACTTATCTTCTACCTGTTTGTCCTGACTGTTCTTTTCGCGCATTTGTTCTAAAATACGCTCAAACTTTCCGATTTCCTTCTGCAAAAACTCTAAAAGTACCGGGTGTTTTTCTTTCAGCAAAAGCGGTCCGAATGCATCGGCCAAATCGCTGTCATAATCCACTCCGCTCAGCGGCTCAGCCATATATTCTGCCCGCAGCATAGGATAATATTTCCCATCCTCGAAAATCATTTTCTCCTCCACGATTGTATAATCATGTTCTCTGAGAAATGCACGAAGCATCGCATGCTCCGATTGCGGCTGTAAGATAAACCTTGGCACGGAAATCCCCCTATCATCTAATGCATCTTTCAAAATACGTGTCATTAAAGCACCGCCCATTCCGGCAATAACAACACTGTCCACGCTGTCTTCTTCCGTTACCTTTGACAAACCATCCGACAAACGAAGGTCTATGTATTCTTCCAATCCGAATGCGTTCACATGCTCCTTTGCGCGCAAAAGCGGTCCCTTATTTACGTCCATTGCAATCACTTTTTGTACTGTTTCATTTTGCACCAGCCAAATAGACACAAAACCGTGATCACAACCGACATCTGCAACAACGCCGCTCTTTGGCACCATATCCGCTATCGCCTGCATCCGCTTGGAAAGTTCGATTTTTCTAGTATATTCTGCCATTAATCCAAATAATCCTTTAACTTGCGGCTTCTGCTCGGATGACGAAGCTTACGGAGCGCCTTTGCCTCAATCTGACGAATACGCTCACGGGTTACGTTAAACTCACGTCCTACTTCTTCAAGTGTTCTTGCTCTTCCGTCATCAAGACCGAAACGAAGCTTCAATACCTTCTGTTCTCTCTCTGTAAGTGTATCCAACACTTCATTTAACTGCTCACGGAGAAGCGTAAATGCAGCTGCATCCGCCGGAACAGGTACATTATCATCCTGAATAAAGTCTCCAAGATGCGAATCTTCCTCCTCACCGATTGGTGTTTCCAAAGAAACCGGCTCCTGTGAAATCTTCAAAATCTCACGCACACGGTCAACCGGCATATTCATTTCCTCTGCAATTTCTTCCGGAGACGGCTCACGTCCGAGTTCCTGAAGAAGCTGACGGCTGACACGGATTAATTTATTGATTGTTTCAACCATATGAACCGGAATACGGATTGTTCTTGCCTGATCCGCAATCGCTCTTGTAATTGCCTGACGAATCCACCATGTAGCATACGTTGAGAATTTATATCCTTTACGATAATCAAATTTCTCTACTGCTTTAATAAGTCCGAGGTTACCTTCCTGAATCAAATCAAGGAATAACATTCCGCGGCCCACATATCTTTTTGCAATACTAACTACAAGACGAAGGTTTGCTTCTGCTAACTTTTTCTTAGCTTCCTCATCACCTTCCTCCATTTTCTGGGCAAGTTCAATTTCTTCTTCTGCACTTAAAAGAGGTACTTTACCGATTTCTTTTAAATACATTCTGACAGGGTCTTCGATGCTGACACCATCCGGAACGGAAAGGTCGATATTCTCTACATCTACCTCATCCTCTTCTGCCATGAGCAGTTCCTCATCCGGCTCGTCCTCCTCTGTAATACGAAGAACATCAACACCGCTGTGCTCGAGATATTCCACTACTTTCTCAAGCTGCTCATCTTCTAACTGCAGTTCTTGGAAGAAATCAATAACCTCCTGATATTCAAGTACATTCTTTTTCTTTTTGGCGAGAGCGACAATCTCTTTCAGCTTCTCGTCAAATTTTACCTGTGTGTTTTCGTCCATTTCCTTTTCTATCCTCCATTTATGTATCTATTTTGTCCTTATTTAAGGGAAATATGCGTTTTGGCAAGCGCTTCCAACTCTTTTTTAGCCGCAACCACGCGGTTTAGAGCCTCCATATCTCTTCCGGAATTCTCTACGTAATAATCATAAGAATTCTGTTTTACCTTCATCAATATGTCATGCAGTGCTTTTTCCAAATCTGCTGTTTTCTGCGCTTGATTTTCTTCGCCTTCTGGCTCAAAATGCTCCAGTTTCGTATTAAAAAGCTGTGCTACCTCTCTCTGCTCTGCCTCCTCAGTAAACATACTGATGATTCCTGCCGGATTTAAGTTACCGCCGTCTAACTCTTGGAACATAATTTCCGCCACTTTACGATATATTTCTTTCGTAAAATCATATGGTGTAATAAATGGCTTTATCTGACTGTATACTTGCGGATAATCCGTAATCCATGTAAGCAAAAGCCTTTGCATCTTTTCTCCGTTTTCCTGCGGCGTTGCCTTCTTTACTGTCGTCGGCTTCGGCCGCATAACTTCCGTACGCATATCTTCTTTTGCCGCCTGACCGATTACAAGCTTTTTCATACTTTCCGTAGAAACGTTATACTTACGGGCAATCGCATCCATGTAGTTGTCCCGCTCTAACTCTTCCGAAAATCCGCATAACTTACGGGCAACCTCATTGAAAAACTTTGTTTTACTCTCAGGATCTGCAAGATCATATCCTTTTTGTAACATCCTGACTTCAAAAAAGAAGCTGTTCTCTGCTGCGTCAAGCCTCTTCTGAAACTCTTCCGCGCCTAAATTTTTTATAAATTCATCCGGATCTTTATAAGGCTCCAGATTTAATACTTTTCCCGATATACCGGCCTCTTTTAAAATAGCAATTGCACGCAGAGCCGCTTTTACTCCCGGTCCGTCGCTGTCATATGACAAAATTACATTTTCCGCATAACGGCGTATCAAATTGGCCTGTCCGCTCGTAAATGCAGTCCCGAGTGACGCAACTGCCTGTGTAAATCCTGCCTGATGCATGGCTATGACATCCATATATCCCTCACAAAGGATAATATTGTTCTTGCGCGCAGATCTCGCATAATTGAGTCCGTATAAATTCCGGCTTTTATCAAAAACCGGTGTTTCAGGGGAGTTCAAATATTTCGGTTCGCCTTCTCCGAGGACACGTCCGCCGAATCCGATCACACGATGATTGCTATCCTGTATCGGGAACATAACCCTATTCCAAAACTTATCGCTCATTCCGTATTTTTCACTGAATGTCGCAATTCCCGACTCTACAATCAACTCATCAGAAAAGCCTTTACTTTTCAAATAGTTACACAGGTCATTGCTTGTCTTATTTGCGTAACCCAGCGCAAACTTTTTCATAGTCTCTTCCGTCAATTCACGGCGCCGAAAATAATCCATCCCGACACTTCCCTGCTGTGCCCGCAACTGGTAGTAGAAATAATTCCCTGCCAATTTATTGATATCAAGCAGTTGCTGCCGTCTGTTCTGTTTTTCCCTGTTTTCCTTTGAATCTTCATATTCCGGCAGTTTTACACCTGCTCTGTCTGCAAGTATTTTTATCGCTTCGGGAAACGTACAGTTTTCATAATTCATAATGAATGTAAAAACATTCCCTCCCGCCCCGCAGCTAAAGCAGTAGTACATCTGCTTGGCAGAATTCGCCGAAAACGACGGATTTTTATCATTATGAAAAGGGCACAGGCCGAAATAATTGGCTCCTGTCCTCTTCATTTTGACATAACCGGAAATCACATCTACTATATCATTTTTTAATCTGACTTCTTCTACAATCTCGTCCGGATAATACATATTTTCTCCATATCCATTCTGTTTAACCGTGCCATGTTTTCGGAATATAAATTTCCTCATACTTGGAAATTGCAAACCGGTCCGTCATGGCTCCGACATAATCACAAACTATCTGTTCCTTTGATGTTCCGTCACGCTCCATTAAATCGAGCATATGTCGCGGAAGTAAATCAATATTTCTCATGTAATATTCATACAGGGTAATCATCAGCGCTTCCGCCTTTTTCTCTTCCCCTTTTGCTACCGGATTCTCATATACTTTTTCAAACATAAATTCACGAAGTTCCTTCATCGCCTGTGCCACCGGCGGTGAAAGTGAAACATCATCTTTTCCCAAACTGTATGTCACAAGGTCGTGAATAAAGTTATCCAGGCGCTCACCGAGCGTATAACCTATGACTGCACCAATACTCTTCGGAACATCTTCATCCTTGAGAATCCCTGCCCTGATTGCATCATCCATGTCGTGATGAATATACGCAATCTTATCCGAAAGACGTACAATCTTTCCTTCTAATGTCGACGGATTTTTTCTGGTCTGATGATTCAGAATGCCATCACGCACTTCCATCGTCAAATTCAGTCCGATACCGTTTTTCTCAAGCACGTCAACTGTTCGTACACTTTGTTCGCTGTGGACAAATCCGGTTGGCGAGACTTCATTTAAAGCACGCTCTCCTGCATGTCCGAACGGTGTATGTCCGAGATCATGACCGAGTGCAATTGCCTCTACCAAATCCTCGTTAAGCCGGAGCGCCTTTGCAATTGTACGCGCATTCTGAGACACCTCCAAAGTATGTGTCAAACGAGTACGGTAATGATCGCCGTCCGGTGTCAAAAACACCTGCGTTTTATCTTTTAAACGGCGGAATGATTTACTATGTAAAATACGGTCTCTGTCACGCTGAAACACAGGTCTTATATCGCACTGTGGCTCTTCACGCAGACGCCCTTTCGAATCCTTGCTCAAGCATGCATATTGACTTAAATTAACACTTTCTAACTGTTCTAAATGTTCTCTGATTGTCATGAGATCTCCTTCCATCCACAGACATAAACATACCCTCTATAATTATTTTTCTGTATTTTTTCGAAAATCCCTTTTTTTATTTTCACTTTTTCAACTATAGCACTCGAAATTAACCGTTTCAACAATTTATAGCACTAAATTATTCATTTTTTATATATTTTCTTCTAAAACAAAAAGAGAGTAGACACATGTCTACTCTCCTTGTTTTATATGCAGGAGATGGGACTTGAACCCACACGATATTGCTACCACAGGCACCTGAAGCCTGCGCGTCTGCCAATTCCGCCACTCCTGCGCGCAAATCATATTCTATCGTTTTTTATATGCAATGTCAATGGTCTTTTCAAATTTCTTTACGCAAAAACTCCCCGCCAAAATGACGGGGAGACTTGTTTTTTCTTAGAATAAACTGTCAAACATATAACCGCTGGAAGCATAAGAATTGTTATACAATGCATTCTGTGCATAGATACCGCTCGTCTTGGCTGCATCCTCTCTCGCATACATGTTAATAAACGATGCTTTCGTCTGTACATCATAAGCAAAAGATGTCACACCGTTAAACATTGTCTTTACAGAAGCCATGTCAGCAGCTTTAAACGCCTTCTCATCAACACTCAGCTTATTATCTTCACCGATAGTGATACCGACTTTAGCAAGCATATCTTCATTCGCCGCAGTCATCGTTGTCATGTTGGCTCCGGTATTTAATACCTTAACATTGTCAGACTTGCCTGCTGCGGAAAGCACGCTGTTATATGCATCAACAAACTCGGATACTTTTTTATAAATTGCATCCTTATCATATCCTTTTGTCGTACTCTCAACGCCGTTTTCATCCTTTGTCGTGATATCCTTCTCCACGAACAAATTCTCTTTTCCCGTTGCTGTAAGTGCCTGCGCTGCCTTTGACAACTTGTCACTGCTTCCTTTCAGTGCTGTAATTGTAGTCGCCTGATCCGCACTGCTGCCGGTTGCAAGTTTATTCACTGCGCTGTTCTTACTTGAACCTTCTTCGCCCTGTGAATAATACGCTTTCATAAGCTTGCCGTAACTACCGCTCTTAATCAATGCGTAATCCGATAAAGAAAACGAAGAACCGGAAGTACCGCCGAAGATACTGTTTGTCACATTGTTACTGCGGGTCGGCAAACTTGAAAACAACATCGAATAATCATTTTTTGGTGTAATATTGATTGCCATTTTAATCACTCCTTGATTACAAAAAAGAAATCTTCCTTGATTTCTGTGCATAGTTAGTCATGTTCTTATAATGATTATCGCCCATTTTACAGGAATTGGCAAGAGGTTTCCTACAGAAATAAAAAATATTTTTTCAAAAAATATCATTTTTCGTGTTGACACCATCGCTTTTAGATGATATTATACTACTTGCGGCGTGACAAACACACCGCTCCATAAGAAACGCGGAAGTGTCGGAACTGGCAGACGAGCAAGACTAAGGATCTTGTGATCAATGCGATCGTGTGGGTTCAAGTCCCATCTTCCGCAGGAAAATTTAAATGCGATAAATACTACGAAATGCAGTATTTATCGTATTTTTTTGTGTTTGGGTGTGTCAACTTAAAAATAGCCTATCTTACGATAAGCTATTTCTGCTTGTATATTTCATTGCAAAATTTTTTCCAAAGGTTTCTTTAATCTGCGCGTAAAAAACTTTACCGTTACACCGGTCAAACATGCAGAAATAATTGTCCCCTCTCGCGTTCCGACAACAGAAAAATCAAAAAAGACAAGGGATAATACAATCGATAAGCATACACAAAAAATATCAAACCCGATTTTCACATTGCCAAACTCAACACCTGACACATCGGAAACTGCTTTTACAAATGCTTCACCCGAATTCATAATCACATTTGCGATGACCGCAAGTGATATGCCGAATCCCAGCACTGTGATTCCGGTCAGAATCATCAAAAGTTTTACCGGATATGTATTGACCGGCAAAAAACTGACCAGCCACATCCCAAAATCCGTAAACCAGCCAAACACAAACGAAAGCGGAACCTGTAAAAATTGAATAGGTTTAAACTTTTTCCGCAGTATTACAATCTGACCGATGATTAATACACAGTTCCATATAATAAGCCATGTTCCCATAGTAAAGAATGTGTACTTGATACTCAGTACATTTGCTACGGACGAAATCGGTGATACGCCGAGTTCCGGACGTTTCGTAAAGGCTACTCCGAGCGCCGCAAAGAAAAGACTTATGACAAATAATATGTAACGCTTTGCAACTTCTTTTCTGCTCATCTTCATCGTCTCCTTTTTAAACCGCACTCATCAAAATTCTCACATCCCCCAAATCACACGCATCAGATTCGCAAGTCCCAACTCTCGCCTCTTCAAAAGAAGTTCCTCCATCTTCAAAAGATTCGGGTCGGAATGTTCCACCTCTTTCGAATACCTGTAAACAGCTTCTATCATCGCCTGTTTATCCAGACTCACAGCGCACCCCAAATCCCCTAAATATAATCTGCGCATCAAAAGAACAGAAGCAACGGCAAACTTTATCTTCCCATATGCCTGCTCATCATAAACCGCACCGCAAAAATATGTATAAACAAAATACACCATCAATTGCTCAAGGCAAACCGCCTCTTCTTCTGAAACAGACCTTAACCTGTCAAAGTCTCCAAGTCGCTCCGAGCAATACACCGAAAAATCATCCTTCAAAACCTCAAGTTCATCCAAAAGACCGCAAAGCACATTCCAAATCGGCTCAGTTACCTCCCGGCAACTATTCTTATATTCCGTACACCGCTCCTCAAATCGCATCGCAGCATCTTCTGCGCTGTATCTGTCCAACAAATCATCCACTTCAAAAAGTTGTCCCTTGCTGATCCGGCGCTGCAAATCATGTCCGAGCGAAAGCACCATCGCCATCCTTGTGCGAATATCCACAGCCCGGTTCTGTAAAACAGAAAACATGACCTCTCTTGCATCCGCAAGTTTTGTAAAGAGCATGTAATCAAACTCTTCATACTCCTCCGCCTGCATAGGCTTTTCCTTAGAAATAAACCGTACCGGCTCGGTCCTGTTCATCAGCATCTTTGCCACAACAGGACAGGAAATCGAAAGGGAGATTTCCCGCAAATCCTCATACTCTTCCACGTGTCTCGGATATTTGCGACACGTATCACAGAGCATCTGCGGACCGGCATTTTTATAAATATCGCACAAATTTTCATCGTTTAAGAACGCACAGCGCTTCGCCGACTGACAAAAAACGCCTTCTTTCCAATCCACGGACTTTCTGAGCCTTTTTCCGAAATCCCCCGGATATTTCTTATATTTCTTCTGACTTTTTTCATCAATCACAATCTGCCATCCGGCACAACACGTATCCGGACAATCTCCTGCAATACACGCAAATTCCTTATAATAATCCGGTATTGTATAAAGCATCTCTCAACCTCACACTTTAACTATGATATAACTGCGCATAGAATCCCTTCTTAGCTAAAAGCTGCTCATGATTCCCCTGTTCAATAATATTTCCGTCTTTCATAACCAGGATAATATCCGCATTTTTAATTGTAGATAAGCGATGGGCAACAATAAAGCTTGTTCTTCCCTTCATCAAAGTATGGAACGCTCTCTGAATCTTCATTTCCGTACGCGTATCGATGGAAGAAGTCGCCTCATCCAATATCAACATCGGCGGTAATGAAAGCATAATTCTCGAAATACACAGAAGCTGCTTTTGTCCCTGCGAAAGCATACCGCCGTCTTCTCCGATCACTGTATCATAGCCACTAGGCAAACGTCGGATAAAAGAATCCGCATATGCAGCTTTTGCCGCTGCAATCATCTCCTCATCCGTTGCCTGCGGCTTACCCATCTTGATATTCTCACGGATGGTTCCTGATTTCAGCCATGTTTCCTGCAAAACCATACCGTAATTATTGCGCAAACTCTTTCTTTGGATATTTTGTATCTCTTCCCCATCCACACGGATTTCACCGCTTCTTACATCATAAAAACGCATAAGCAGGTTAATGACCGTTGTCTTACCGCAACCTGTCGGACCGACAATCGCTACGTTCTGTCCCGGTTTCACATGGACATTAAAATTCTCAATCAGTTTTTGCTCCGGTGTGTAAGAAAAGCACACATTTTCACAACAGATATCTCCTTGTGCCTCTTCAATCACCGCCGCATCCTCCGCATCCGGAATCTGCGGTGTCTCCTCAATTAATTCAAAAATTCTGCCTGCACAGGCAATCGCATTCTGAAGTTCCGTAATTACGCCGGAAACTTCATTAAACGGCTTTGTATACTGATTTGCATAATTCAAAAAGCACGACAAAAGTCCTACCGTCATATTTCCCGAAAGTACGGCAAATGCGCCTGCAAGCGCCACACACGCATACACAATACTGTTGACGAAACGTGTACACGGATTCGTCAGTGAAGAGTAGAAAATCGCTTTCAGAGAGCATTTCTGCAGACGCTGATTAATTTCCTCAAATGTCTCCATCGACTCATCTGCACGTCCGAATGCCTTTACAATCTTTGCATTCCCGATCATCTCTTCCACAAATGCCGTCTGCTCCCCACGCGTCTGAGACTGCACCTTGAACATGTCATACGTATGCTTTGCAATAAAGTTAGCCACAAACAACGACAGCGGTGTAATAACAACTACCACAAGGGTAATCAGCGGATTGAGCGAAAGCATAATCACAAGCGTTCCGAGGATTGTCACAACTCCCGTAAACAACTGCGTAAATCCCATCAAAAGACCGTCTGCAAACGTATCCACATCCGAAATCATGCGACTTACCGTCTCGCCGTGCGGACGGCTGTCCACATATTTAAGCGGGAGAATCTGTATCTTGTCAAATGCTTCTTTCCGGATATCACGCACCACATGATATGTCACATGATTGTTGATGACATTCATCAGCCACTGCAAAAGCGCTGTAATAAGAACAACCACAACCACTCTCGTCAAATAATACCGGATCAGTTCAAAATTGACTGCTCCTTCTACAATGGCATCAATTGCATTTCCGATCAAAATCGGAACATACAGCGTAAGTCCGACTATCACTGCTGCAAACACAATCGAAAGCACCATAAGTCCGGTATATTTTTTCAAATAAGAAAGTACCTTTTTGATAATCTTACCCTGTTTCATTATGCAGTCACCTCCTTCTTGAACTGTGACTCATAAATTTCTTTATAAACCACACAATCGGAAAGGAGCTGTTCATGCGTACCGATACCTTCCACTCTTCCGTCATCCAAAACAATAATCTGATCCGCATCCATGATTGCATTTGTACGCTGCGACACAATAAACACGGTCGGCTTATAAGAAAGACTGCGGATTGCTGCCCGAAGCCTTGCATCCGTCGCCATATCAAGCGCCGACGCACTGTCATCCAAAATCAAAATCGGAGCCTGTTTTACAAGGGCCCTTGCAATTGTAAGACGCTGTCTCTGACCGCCGGACAAGTTTTTACCGGCCTGTGCCACTTCCCCATCAAGCCCGCCTTTTGCTTTTACCACATCAGCCGCCTGTGCTGCCTCCACAGCAGCTTCCATCTCCTCTATCGACGCATCCTCTTTGCCCCAGCGGAGGTTACTTTCTATCGTGCCTTTAAAAAGAACCGCCTTCTGCGGAACAACCGCAATCTTCTTCTCCAGTTCTTCTTCCGTATAGTCACGCACATTTTTACCATCCACAAAGACTGCGCCGTTTGTCACATCATAAAAACGCGAAATCAGATTTACAAGCGAACTTTTTCCGGAACCTGTTCCACCGATAATACCGATGGTCTGCCCGCGTTTTACCGTAAAATCAATATCGGAAAGCGCCTCGTCACCACCGCCGGCATAGGATAAACAAACATCTTTAAACACAACAATATCTTCTGAAACATTCTCAGAAGTTTCCGTCTCAGACTTCCACTCCATACTTGTCTCAATCGCAAAAACATCCGCAATACGGTTAGCACTAGCTAACGCTTTGTTCAGCGTAACAATAAGATTAGCCAGTTTCACAAGTTCTACCAAAATTTGGGACATATAGTTATAAAGAGCCACAACCTGTCCCTGTGATAAAATACCGTTATCCACCTGGATCGCCCCCGTCCAAATAAGGTACACGATAGCCAGATTGATAATAATATATGTAAGCGGGTTCATAAGCGCAGACACACTGCCCGCACGCATCTGTCCGTCCGTCAACTGCTTATTTTTCTGCGCAAATCTCTGCACCTCTTCCTCTTCCTTGCAAAATGCACGGAGCACACGGATACCAATCAGGTTTTCACGTGCCACTAAAAGCACCTCATCCAGATGCCCCTGCACCTTTTTCATAAGCGGAATGCTGATCCATGTAATGCCTCCGACCACAACAAAAAGAAGCACAATCGCTATTGCAAAACTTGTCGCTGATTTTGCATCAATCGTGTATGCCATAATCATTGCACCGAACACAACAAACGGCGAGCGCAGAAGCAGTCGGAGAAACATGTTCACACCCGTCTGTGTCTGATTGACATCACTTGTCATACGCGTAATCATCGTTGAAGTTCCGATGGTATCAATTTCCGAATAAGAAAGTCCCTGCAAATGTCCGAACAAAGCTTTCCTTAGTTTTGTCGCATATCCGACTGCTGCCTTTGCCGAAAAAAACTGCGCAGTCACAGAACTGACAAGTCCGACAAACGCAAGCGCAAACAATACAAGACATGCCTTGACAATATATCCTTTCCCGGCGCCTGCCCCGATTCCGTTATCGATAATCGCCGCAATCACGAGCGGTACCAAAAGTTCAAATGACGCTTCAAGCATTTTAAAAAGCGGCGCAAGCACACATTCTTTTTTGTAATCCTGCAAATAAATAAGCAGACGTTTCATTTCCTATACCTCACTGTAAATGTTTATTTCCAACACTAGATTATATCACAGTTTCCTATCCTTGCCCATTTTTTTATTGTGTGATAGGATAATCAAAAAACGAAAAGGAGGCTTATTATGCCCAACCTGCTTTTTTGTGATATTGACGGCACTTTAGTACGCACAGACGGAAGCATTTCCGACCGCGTAAGAAATCTTTTACAAGAAATGGCTGACAGAGGACATGGTTTTATTTTAACATCCGGACGCCCCCTCTCCAGCATTCTGAAAGTCCGCGACTATATAAATATCGATTTCCCGCACTCCTACATTATTGCCAACAACGGAGGGCTTATTTATGATTGCAACGCGCAAAAATCTGTATTCGAGGCAAGACTTCCTCTTGCACTCATCGACAACTTACAGACAATTGCCGAAGAAATGCAAATTCATATCCAGACCTATACGGAAACCGAAATTGTCTGTCGGCATGAAACTGAAGAAGTATTACGTTACGCTGCCAGAATCAAAATGCCTGTTGTTTTATCCGAAAAACTGACCACGCCCCTTGTGGTTCCTCCATATAAAATGCTCGCCCTCTCCTTAGAAGGCTCCGAAGCACTGATGCCTCTGAAAAGACGGATTGAAAATGATTTTTCGGATACCGTAAATCCGATGTTTTCCCAAGCAGGTTACCTCGAGCTGCTTCCGAAAGCAGCCAGCAAAGGGAATGCTCTCCGCTTTCTTTGTGCGCATTTAGACATTCCGGTCAAAAACACTTATGCCGCCGGTGACTCAGAAAACGACATTGCCATGCTGCAGGCCGCAGCTGTCAGTTACGCAATGCAAAACGGGGATGAAACAGTAAAATCCAGTGCAGCTCATATCACTGCACTGGATCATAATCACGATGGGATTGCAGAAGTTTTGGAAGTTATTCTTGCAAACTCCTGACACACTGCCTTATTACTTTTTCTTACTTTGTTTTTTCACATATTTTCCGGCTTTTTTTCCCGCCTCATATCCGACTGCATTCAGCGCTTTCTGATTCAGATGAATGGTATCTGAATAATAAGATGAATAGGAATTTATATAACCGGCTGCCTTCTTAGACACCATAATGAAATTTTTGTTTTGTGAGCACAGGGTTCCCTGTGCTTTCATAATGGTATAATTCATATTCGGAGCCGCAAGATCATGTCCGATACGAATCATAAATATTTTTTCCACGCCTTCTTTTTTCATTTTCTTATAAATATTTTTCATGCGCGAAATATATGTACTTTCGGAAATCCCCTGCGCCGCATCAGACTCTCCCTGATACCATACCATATAAATATGACGTACTTTTACTTTGTTCTTCTTAAGCTGTTTCTTGGCAAGACGCAGATTTTTCCGTGTGATCGACACAAGCCCACGCTTGAGCCATGTATTGGTAGAAGACCCTCCCCACGCACATGACACGCCGACCACCGGTGTCTTTGTCTGCTTATAGTAATTAATGGCAAAAGCCGATACAAGCGTTCCGTTTGTCGAATAATTCCCATAAGAAGAATCCAGTCCGTTTACACGGTTCGTCCCTTCCCCAAACGGCTCTTTCATCAGAATCGTACGACGGGATTTTGTTGTAATATCAAACTCATATGCCGTTCCGTATTTCGGTGTCGGCGCCTGCGATGCATTACCACCCGAACCGCACATATTACTCTGTCCGGCAAAAACAATCAAATCCACTTCCCCGTTCACTTTTACCGTATATATCTTTTTCACATTGCCCGAAATATGCGTTATCTTAGCTGTTCCGGCTTTCTTAGCAATTAATTGTCCTCTGTTTGTTACAGCCACGACCTTCGGCTTACTGCTTGTAAAAATCGAATCTCCGGGAATGACCGTACTGATCATCCTCTGTTCTCCCGGTATCATCAAAATCTTCTCTTTGATTTTAGTTACCGTATATTCCGTTTCTGTATCCGTCGTCTCCTGCGCATATACCTTCACTCCCGCAAACAAAGCCAGGCAGCATACCAAGCAAAACGCAATAACGACTCTTCTCTTCCAAAACTTCATCGGACGCTCCTTCTTTCCGTACAAATTGTTTATCATCTTTTCTATTATAAAACATATCTTTTTAAAAAGAAATACGGAAATTGGATATTTATGGAAAACTACCTCATTCTTATCGCAGGTCTGCCATCCTGCTACACTAACTATGAAAAGGCCATCGTTAGCGCCGGCTTACAATATATTTACCCCGCCTATCCGGATTTATCAAATCTTTGCACTTTGGATTATGACCTGCTGCTCCTGCCCGGCGGAGGCGATATTTCCCCTCTCTTATATGATTCTTCCTCAAAAGAAGGAAATCCGTCCGACTATGTAACCGATTTGATACAATTCCAGCTTCTTCAGTCAGCACTGTTGCAAAAAAAGCCCATCCTCGGTATATGTAAAGGAATGCAACTGCTCAATGTATATTTCGGCGGTACTTTGTGCACTCATCTTCCGACTGCAGACTTGCACATCTTTCCCGAAAAAGATGTCATGCACCGCCTGTTCTTTGAACCTTATTTTCCTCACAAAACCCGCATTTTCGGAAGCCAAATTGCAGCCCACACATTATATCACTTACTTTCCGAATTCCCCAAAGTAAACAGTGCACACCACCAGGGCATCAGCAAGCTCGGCCGGAATCTGATTACACTCCAGCATTCCGATGATTTTCTACCGGAAACAATTGCCCACAAAAATCTCCCTATCCTCGGCTTACAATGGCATCCGGAACGCCTCGATTCCTTCAAAGAAAAATGTTTCGGAAAGATGCTTCATCTGCTTTTGCAAACACCGATGTTGTGATACACTAACTTTTAGAAAACAATGCACCTGTGCATAGAAAGGAAACGCCATGAACAGACCGGTCATTTTTCACATTGACGTAAACTCAGCTTTTCTCTCCTGGGAAGCATGTCATCAGTTAGAGCACAACCCTGCTGCACCTGATATCCGCCTTGTCCCTGCCATCATCGGCGGACGACGCGAACTGCGTCACGGTGTTGTTCTCGCCAAGTCCATTCCTGCGTCCCAAGCAGGAATCAAAACCGGCGAACCGATTGTCCATGCCCTGAAAAAATGTCCGAATCTGCTTATTTTCCCTCCGGATTTTTCCATTTACCGCTCCCGTTCCGAGGCACTTATGGAATTATTCCGCACTTATGCCCCGGTTGTACAGCAATTAAGTATCGACGAAGCCTATCTTGATATGTCAGGTACACAGATTCTGTACGGCGATCCGATTGCTTTTGCACACAAATTAAAAGACGAAGTAAAAAGGACCTTAGGTTTCACGGTCAATATCGGTATTTCCACCAATAAACTGCTGGCAAAAATGGCTTCTGACTTTGAAAAACCGGACAAAGTACATACCTTATTTCCGGAAGAAATCGCAGAAAAGATGTGGCCTCTCCCTGTTTCCGATCTTTTATTTGCCGGAAAATCTTCGGTTAAAAAACTGCATAATCTCGGAATTTTTACAATCGGTGAGTTAGCCGCTGCTGACCCGGCCATTTTACAACAGCACCTCAAATCACACGGAATAGAATTACACAACTACGCAAACGGAATTGATACATCACCTGTAGAAGCCGAGGCAGAAGCTGCAAAAGGCTACAGCAATTCCATCACACTTCCGTTTGATGTGACCGACCGCAATGACGCAAAAGGCATCATGCTTTCTCTCTGCGAAAATATCGGCTTTCGCATAAGAAAAGACAACGCCTATATCAGCGTTGTCTCTGTTACACTTGTTGATATGGATTTCCGCAAAACTTCTCATCAGGTAAGTCTCCCAAACGGGACTAATATTACAGAAGTTATATACGAAAATGCCTGCAATTTATTCGACCGCCTTTGGGACCAGAGTCCGATTCGTCTGATTGGTGTACACACTTCCAAAGCGTCCGATGAAAACTATACACAATACTCCCTGTTTGACACAGAGAAAAACGAAAAACTTGAAAAGCTTGACCTTGCCATTGATTCCATCCGCAACAAATACGGGGATAATGCAATCAAAAGAGCCCGATTCCTGAAAGAAGAATCCTCTACTCGGCCAAAATCTTAAGCACATACTCCCATACTCTCTGTACGGAAGAAATGCTAAGGCGCTCCTCTGTTGTATGAATATCCTTCATATCCGGTCCGATAGAAACTGCGTCAAGATCATGAATCTTCTCTGCCAAAATACCGCATTCAAGACCTGCATGGATAGAAATAATCTCAGGTTCTCTGCCAAAATGTTCTTTATAAATGCGTACCATTTTCTCGCGCAGAGGTGAATCCACACGGTAACTCCAACCAGGGTACTCTCCGCTCTTTGAACAGCTCCCCTGACTTTCTTTGATCATCTTTCTCACTTTAGACGCAAGCGCATTTTTTGCATTATCCACACTGCTGCGGATTAAAAATCCCGCTTTCACACATCCGTTATTTTCCACCGAGAAAGTTCCGAAGTTAAGTGATGTTTCCACAACACCTTCTAAATCCTTACTCATCTCCTGCACTCCGTTTGGAGCTTCCATAAAAAATGACATCAAACGGAAGAAATCGCTTGTCTCCATCGTTTTATCCTTTGCATCCTTTTCAAGCTCTGTCACAGTAATTGTAAGTCCCGGATCCGTGTCTTTCCACTCATCCTTAAGTGCTTCCTCCATCGCACGGAGCACTCCTTCTACCTGCGCAAAATCTTTCTTGGCAAGGAACTCCGCTTCTGCCTGACAGGAAATCACATTATCTGCAGAACCTCCTTTGGCCGAAACAAGACTGATATCCACTTCTCTTTCAAGCAAATACAAAAGTTCCATCATAAGTTTATTTGCATTTGCACGGCCTTTATGAATTTCCACCCCGGAATGTCCACCGGTTAAGCCGGATAACATAATTTTATATCGATTACCTTCCGACTCATTGAAATCTACCTGCCATTGGCCTGCCACCGTTATACCGCCTGCACATGCGACGGTAAGCTCTGTTTCATTCTCAGAATCAATATTCAAAAGCGTATGTGATTTCAGTCCGGAAAGATCGATTGCCATCGCACCGTCCATTCCGACTTCTTCATCCACTGTAATTACCACTTCAAGACGCGGATGCGGAATATCCTTGCTGTCTAAAATTGCAAGAGCATACGCAACAGCAATTCCGTCATCGCCGCCGAGACTCGTTCCTTTTGCAGAAATCCAATCTCCGTCCACAACAAGATCCAGTCCCTCCGTCAGCATATCCTTTTCACAGTCTTCATCCTTTACTGCCACCATATCCATATGGCCCTGAATAATGACCGGTTCCTTATCCTCATATCCTTCGGTTGCCTCTTTTACAATAATGACATTTCCGACTTTATCCTGTGAAACCTGTAAATTTCTCTTTTTTGCAAAATCAACCAGATAATCACTGATTTTTCCGATATTGTATGACCCGTGCGGTATGCTGCAGATTTCCTCAAAGAATGAGAAAACTGCACTTGGCTGTAAATGTTCTAACATAAATTAATCTCCCAACTTTTTTATAAAAAAGCACCGAATATTTCTATCCGATGCTTTTGTATCTGCCTTAATTATGCAAGTTTAGATTTAGCGATTTCAGCTAATGAAGCAAATCCTGCTGCATCATTTACTGCCATCTCTGCTAACATCTTTCTGTTGATATCGATTTCAGCTAATTTTAAACCGTACATAAATCTGCTGTAGCTTAATCCGTTTAATCTTGCTGCTGCATTGATACGTGCAATCCAAAGCTGTCTCATCTGACGTCTTCTTTCTTTACGTCCTTTGTATGATGATGCTAAAGCACGCATAACAGACTGTTTTGCTACTCTATACTGGTTTGATCTTGCTCCTCTGTAACCTTTTGCAAGTTTTAATACTCTGTTGTGTTTTTTCTTTGCGTTTAAACCGCCTTTAATTCTAGCCATTTCTTTCCATCCTCCTTACATCTTATAAATATGGTGTGATTTTCTTCATATTCTTAACGTTTGAAGCATCCGTCATCGCAGGTTTTCTAAGATTTCTCTTAGTCTTTGCTGATTTCTTTGTTAAGATATGGCGTTTGTAAGCTTTATTTCTTTTTAACTTTCCTGTTCCTGTTACTTTGAAACGTTTTGCTGCTGATCTGTTTGTTTTAACCTTTGGCATTTTAAAATCCTCCTATCAAGTTGATCCAAATCTATTTTAACTCAAATTGTAATAATTTAAGTCAAAAGCGTGTCCTTAGCGTTTTTCCGCTAAAATGAGTGTCATACTTCTTCCTTCTACCTTCGCCGGCTTCTCCACAACTGCGATATCCGCAAGAGCCTCTGCAAAGTCATCCAAAATGTGTTTGGTTGATGCCATATGTGCCATGTCACGTCCACGGAAACGAAGTGTCACTTTTACCTTATCACCTTTTGTGATAAATTTCTTTGCTGCATTTACTTTTGTGTTCAGGTCGTTCGTATCGATGTTTGGCGAAAGACGAATCTCTTTAATCTCGATTGTCTTCTGTTTTTTCTTTGCCTCTTTCTCTCTACGGGCCTGTTCATAACGATATTTACCGTAATCGACAATCTTGCAAACCGGTGGTTTCGCTGTCGGCGCAATCTTTACAAGGTCAAGTCCTGCTTCATCTGCAAGCTTCTGTGCATCTCTCGATGACATGATACCAAGCTGCTCGCCGTCTTCACCGATTACACGTACTTCTTTGTCTCTAATCTGTTCGTTAATCATTAAGTCGCTAATAATAACACCTCCACATAAAAATTCATAACAACAAAAAAATGGGCAGACAGACTACCCACTTACATTCAAAGGAAAGAAGACGCACGCGTACTTCTGACGTTTTAAATATAAACACCTGTAAGCCCGATTACCACAGGGTGAGAGCGGATACTCTGCTTTGTTTTATGCATATGTAATTCACATGCTCAAATAGAATAACATTTTGAGCATGGAATGTCAACCCTATATTTTATTTTTCTTTAAATGTTTCGCAAACGGTCTCTCTGCTTGTTCCCGCATGGTTTCCGCTGATTCTCACCTTTTCGGCAACACATTTATAATTAGCATTATAAACGCACTTCACTGCCTCACAATCAATACTGATTGTCTGGCTCGGGTGCTCAAGCGCACTCATAAAACGGTCTCCCTTTGCCTCACGGAACGATTCACAGCATGTGTCTTTCGACTGCTGTGCCTGTTTTCCGCCGACAAGAATATCACCTTTGCAACAACATTTTTCCTGATTGTACGTACATGTTTCCACGCCGCATTGTAACATTGCCATAGTCATACCTCCTAATTGTCTCATACATTACACTGTTAGTATGAGACAATCGGGAAAGGTTTATGCACTTTATTTTTTCTTTTCGTCTTCCGGAAGTTCTACGCGGATTTCCTTTGTACGAATTTCTTTGCAGATTGCATCTACAAATTCTTCGATGCTCTTCTGACCTTCATTTCCTTCGTATCGGCTTCTGACTGAAACAAGTCCCTGTTCCTCTTCCTGCTGTCCTACAACGAGCATGTACGGAACTTTGTTAAGTCTTGCATCACGAATCTTGTATCCGATTTTTTCGGAACGGTTATCGACAGATACATCCACGTTGTTGCGCGCCAACTCTTTGCGCACTTTTTCCGCATAATCAGCATATTTTTCCGAAATCGGGAGCACTCGTACTTGTTCCGGACAAAGCCATGTCGGGAACTTGCCGGCATATTTTTCAATCAGCCATGCGAGTGTTCTCTCATAACATCCGAGCGATGTTCTGTGAATAATGTACGGACGCTGTTTTTCGCCGTTTTGATCGATATAGTACATATCGAATTTCTC
>JAZQDJ010000071.1:0-10326 GCA_045546735.1 Lachnospiraceae bacterium
AGAATGTGAGCTTACAACAGGAAAAGTTTGTATTGTGACAGATACGAATGTAGAGCCGTTGTATGCACAGCAAGTAAAGGCTGAACTTGAAAAAGTATGCAGTTCCTGTGTGATCTATGCATTTCCGGCAGGAGAAAGCAGTAAAAATCTTGAGACAGTACAGAAATTGTATGAGTTTTTAATTGAAAACCGTATAGAACGCAAGGATATGCTTGTTGCACTCGGCGGAGGAGTTGTCGGCGATCTTACCGGATTTGCAGCAGCGACCTATCTTCGCGGAATTTCGTTTGTGCAGATTCCGACAACATTGCTTTCGCAGGTAGACAGCAGTATCGGCGGTAAAACAGGCGTTGATTTTGCGCAGTATAAAAATATGGTTGGTGCTTTTTACATGCCGAAACTTGTATTTATGAATTTGAGTACTCTTTTGTCCCTTCCGGAAAGACAGTTTTATGCGGGAATGGGGGAAGTTTTGAAATCTGCACTCATTAAAGACGGAACATTTTACGGATGGATTATTAACAATCTTTATGAAGTGTACGAAAAAGAGCCGGAAATTCTTCGATTGATGGTATATAACTGTTGCAATATTAAACGTCAGGTTGTGGAAAAAGATTGGGGAGAAACGGGCGAACGCGCACTTCTTAATTTCGGGCATACAATCGGTCATGCGATTGAGAAGGCAAAAGGTTTTGAACTTCTTCACGGGGAATGTATTGCACTCGGAATGGTGGCAGCATCATTTATTGCGTATAAACGTGAACTTTTGTCTTTTGATGAGTACTATGAAATCCGTGATATGTTTGTACCATTCAATCTACCGATTACGATTGAAGATATTGATCCGCAGGAGATTCTTCGCCTGACAAAAAGTGATAAAAAGATGGAAGCCGGCAAAATTAAATTTGTTCTTTTGAAAAAAATCGGAAAAGCGTACATTGATACAACAGTTACAGATGAAGAAATTCTTATGGGTATCAATGAAATTTTTGTAAGTGACGAGGAAAAATATGAATAAAAAGAAAAAAATCATTCAGTTAATCATTGATTTGGTTGCTTTTATCATTTTAGCAGCAGTGGATCAGGTGACAAAGTATTTTGCGATTGAAAAATTAAAAGGAAAGCCGCCGTATGTATTAATCGACGGAGTGTTTGAATTATATTATTTGGAAAACAGGGGCGCTGCGTTTGGAATGTTGCAAAACGGTAAGGTGTTTTTTGTCTTTGCAGCAATTGTAATGATTACGGCTATTGTGTTTGTACTTGTAAAGGCACCGGTTTCAGCAAAATATTATCCGTGGCATGTGTTTCTTGTGCTGATAGCAGCCGGCGGAATCGGAAATATGATTGACAGACTGCGTTTGGATTATGTGGTAGATTTCTTCTATTTCAGAATTATAGATTTTCCGATATTTAATGTGGCTGATATTTATGTATGCGTAGGAACATTTTTGTTTTTTGCTATGATTCTGTTTTTCTGCAAGGAGGAAGATTTGAGTTTTATATCTCTCAGCCTTCAGAAAAAAGCAAGTTACCGCAAGCCAAAGTAAGCAGAGGCATATGAGTGTGAAAGAAGAAAAAATCGTATTAGATATAACAAGCGATATGGAAGAAGAACGTATTGACAAAGTGCTTGCACAGAGTATGGATACCGTATCGCGCTCCTTTTTACAAAAACTTCTTAAGGATGGGAAGGTGTTTGTAAATGGAAAAATTGTAAAAGCTAACTATAAAGTAAAAGAAAACGACCGTATCGAATTTGAAATACCGCCCGCGGCAGAACCGGAAATTGTAGCAGAAGATATTCCGCTTTCTGTTTTGTATGAGGATAATGACGTTCTTGTTGTTGACAAACCAAAAGGAATGGTAGTTCATCCCGCAGCAGGACATTACAGCGGAACGCTTGTGAATGCGGTCATGTTTCACTGCAAAGACAATTTATCCGGAATTAATGGTGTGTTACGTCCGGGAATTGTGCATCGGATTGATATGGACACGACAGGGTCTATTATTATATGTAAAAATGACCGCTCTCACAATGAAATTGCCCGGCAGTTAAAAGAACACAGTATAACCAGGCGTTATCGTGCCATTGTCTGCGGCGTTGTGAAAGAAGAGGACGGAACTGTTTCAGCACCGATCGGGCGTGATAAAAAAGACCGCAAAAAAATGGCAGTAACTTTGGACGGAAAAGAAGCTGTCACTCATTTTAAAGTGCTTCAGCGTTTCCGTGAACATACGTATATTGAGTGTGAACTTGAAACCGGGCGGACACATCAGATACGTGTGCATATGGCATCGAAAGGCTATCCGCTTCTCGGTGATGAAGTATACGGACGGGGAAAATCAAAATATAAGTGTCAGGGGCAATGTTTGCATGCCATGACACTCGGATTTGTTCATCCTGTAAGCGGAGAGTATATTGAGACAAATGCTCCGCTTCCGGACTATTTCACCCATCTCCTGGATGTGTTATAAAGAACCTTGAAAGGCAAAAATATGACAAAAAAAGAATTTCAGAATTTATGTAAAAATGAATATATTTATTTGGATGGGGCTACAGGATCTAATCTTCAGGAAAAAGGACTGTCTGCAGGAGAATGTCCGGAAACTTGGATTTTAGAACATCCACAGGCGTTGATTGAACTTCAGAAAGCGTATGTGGAAGCAGGAACTAATATTTTATATGCTCCGACTTTTACTGCGAATCGTATCAAACTGGCAGAGTATGGTATCGAAGAAAGACTTGATGAAATTAACGGGAAGTTAGTAGCTTTATCGAAAGAAGCCGCCGAAGGGAAAGCCTTAGTTGCCGGTGATCTTACGATGACAGGTCAGCAGCTTGCTCCGATTGGTACTTTGGATTTTGAAGAACTTGTTGAAATTTACAAAGAACAAATCACTTCGCTTGTAAAGGCAGGCGTAGATTTGTTTGTAATCGAGACGATGATGAGTCTTCAAGAGGCAAGAGCCGCACTTATAGCAGCAAAAGAAATCTGTGATCTTCCTGTCATGGTGACACTTACTTTTGAATCTGACGGAAAAACACTTTTCGGAACAGATCCTGCGACAGCCATGGTTGTACTTCAGTCTTTGGGCGCTTGTGCAGTCGGCGTCAACTGTTCGACCGGTCCGCTGCAGATGGTTGAAGTTGTCCGTAAGATGAAAGAGGTCGCTCAGGTTCCGGTGATTGCAAAACCGAACGCAGGGCTTCCATCGCTTAATTTGGACGGAAAAACCATTTATGATATGAATCCGGAGCAGTTTGGCAAACAGATGACGCTTTTGGCTGAAGCAGGCGCTACTATTATGGGCGGTTGCTGCGGAACAACTCCGAAGCATATTGAGATGCTTGTAAAAGAGACAAAAGGTCTTTTTGATACATATAAAGAGATGGTTGGTGATAAGAGTAATCACAGACATTTGGCAAGTGAAAGACAAACACTCAGTTTTGGATTGGATGATAAGTTTATTTTAATCGGTGAGCGAATCAATCCGACCGGAAAGAAGAAGTTTCAGGAATTAATCCGTAATGGGGATCATTCTATGGTAGAAGAATTTGTGGCGCAGCAGGAAGCGGCCGGTGCACAGGTTCTTGATATTAATATGGGGATGAGCGGGATTAACGAAAAAGAGACACTCCTTCAGGTAATGGAAGAAGTATCGCTTTTAACGTCTCTTCCGCTTTGTGTTGATTCTTCCTATGTGGATGTGCAGGAAAGTGCGCTGCGCAGATATCCGGGAAGGGCTTTGATTAATTCGATTTCTTATGAGACAGAGAAATTCGAAAAACTTTTACCGATTGCAAAGAAATACGGTGCTATGTTTATTCTTCTTCCGTTATCAGATGAAGGACTTCCTAAGTCACTTGAGGAGAAGAAAGAAATTATTCATAAAATTTTGGACCGGGCTTTGGAACTTGGAATGAAAAAAGAAGATATTATTGTGGACGGTCTTGTGACGACAGTCGGAGCAAACCCAAAGGCCGCGCTTGAGACGATTGAAACAATCCGTTATTGTAAAAGTCTAGGTCTTGCAACAGTTTGCGGACTTTCCAATATTTCTTTTGGGCTTCCGGAAAGAGGAAATATCAACGCAGCATTTCTTACCATGGCAATTGCAAACGGTCTGACGATGGCTATTGCAAATCCGAATCAGGATCTTTTGGTAAATTCTATGCTTGCAAGCGACCTTCTTCTGGCAAAAGAGGGGGCAGATCTTCGGTATATTGATACCATGAATGCAAGAAAAGAATCGGAAGAGGCCAAAGCGGTGACTTTACCGGGACAAAATCAACCGGAACTCACGCCTCAGGAAAAAGTATATCAGGCAGTGATGAAAGGAAATAAAAAACAGATTGTTTCCCTTACAAAAGATTGTCTTGAAAGCGGTGTGTCGGCAAAGTTACTTCTAGATGAAACTCTGCTGAAAGCAATTAATGATGTCGGCGATTTGTTTGACCAAGGCAAATATTTCCTGCCGCAGCTGATTGCAGGTGCAGAGGCAATGAAAATGGCAGTGGAATATATCGAACCGATGCTGCTTGAAAATAGTGATGCACAGCCGCGGGCGACTATTATACTTGCTACCGTGGAAGGTGATATTCATGATATCGGGAAAAATCTTGTCGTCCTTATGCTGAAAAATTATGGATTTCGAGTCATTGATCTCGGCAAAGATGCTTCCAAAGAACTTATTGTGGAAACAGCTCTTGCCGAGAATGCGGAAATAATTGGGTTGTCCGCTTTGATGACTACGACTATGCAACAAATGAAAGTTGTGATAGACTATGCTAGACAAAAAAATGTTCCGGCTATGTTTATGGTCGGCGGAGCTGTGATTACACAGGAGTACGCAGATGAGATCGGTGCGGACGGTTATGCAAAGGATGCAGCAGAGGCAGTCAAAGTCTGTAGGAAGCTGCTTGAAAAATAATTTAAAAGGACAGGTGGAAAAATGTTAGGAGCAGATGCAATGGTAAAATGTCTGGAGATGGAAGGCGTTACTTCTGTATTCGGATATCCGGGTGTGGCAATTTGCCCGTTTTATAATAGTATTTTAGATTCAAAGATAGAAAGTGTACTTGTTCGTACGGAACAAAATGCAGCACATGCAGCGAGCGGATATTATCGTGTATCCGGGAAAATCGGTGTTTGTGCCGTGACAAGCGGTCCGGGAGCAACTAACCTTATTACAGGTATCGCAACAGCGTTTGCGGATTCTATTCCGATGATTTGTATTACAGGACAAGTAGACAGTGAACTTCTCGGAAGTGATGTATTCCAGGAAGCGGATATCACAGGTGCTGTAGAAAGTTTTGTAAAGTACAGCTATTTGGTGCGTGATGTAGATGATATTCCGCGCATCTTTAAAGAAGCGTTCCATATTGCGACAACAGGACGTAAAGGACCGGTTCTTATTGATGTTCCGATTGATGTGCAGAATGCAACAATTAATAAATTTAAATATCCGGAAGAAGTAAAACTTCGTACATATAAACCGACAGTGAAAGGCAATATGGCGCAGATAAAAAAAGTGGTAAAAGAGCTTGCTGAGGCAAAACGTCCGCTGATTTGTGCCGGCGGAGGAGTTCTTCTTGCAGATGCGCGCAAAGAATTACTTGATTTTTCGCATAAATTCAATATTCCGGTTGTTTCTACCATGATGGGTATCGGTGTTATGCCTACAGAAGACGAAATGTATTACGGAATGGTTGGAAATAACGGAAAACCGTATGCAAACCGTGCGATGAATGATTGTGATCTTTTGATTATGGTCGGAGCGCGTGTAGCAGACCGTGCCATCAGTCAGCCGGATCTTATCATTAACAATAAACTTTTGATTCATATTGATGTTGATCCGGCAGAAATCGGTAAAAACGTAGGACCTCATATTCCTCTTGTAGGCGATGCAAAATCTATTTTTGAAGATTTACTTGAGCAGGAGATAAAAGGTGATTACAGTGAGTGGAGAGCAACACTTGATGAGTATGCAAAGACTATGGAGAAAAAACGTAATCCTTCTCCTGAGTTTGTTGATCCGGCTGCGTTTATCCAGATGCTCTCACGTAAACTCCCGGAAACGGCTGTATATGTGGCTGACGTCGGACAGAATCAGATTTGGTCATGTGGATACCACATTGTAAAACAGGGTGATTTCCTTACTTCCGGAGGTATGGGAACGATGGGATATTCTATTCCGGCCGCGATGGGTGCAAAATACAGTATGCCGGAAAGAGAAGTAGTCGCAGTTTGCGGTGATGGTTCATTTCAGATGTCTATGATGGAACTTGCAACAATGCGTCAGCATGGAATCAAATCAAAGGTCATTGTTCTTCGTAACAATTTCCTCGGAATGGTCCGCCAGTACCAACATTTCACATACGAAGACAACTATTCTGTCGTTGATTTGACAGGAAGTCCGCAGCTTTCTTCGATTGCAGCAGCTTACGATATGCCATATTTCCTTGTAAAAAACAGCGGGGAAATGGAAGAAAAGATTGATGCATTCTTAAAAGAAGATAAAGCATGTCTTATGGAATGTCTGATTGATCCGATGGATCTGGTATAAGGAGGAAAAATAATGAAAAAGATTTATTCTATTTCTGTTGAGAACCGTTCCGGTGTACTTTGTAAAGTTGCCGGACTTTTCTCGAGAAGATGTTTTAATATTGATTCTTTGGCCGTTGGAGAGACCGATCATCCGGATGTTTCCTGTATGACAATTGTCAGCAGCGGTAATCAGAGGACACTTGAACAGATTGAAAAACAGCTCAATAAGAAACTGGATATTATCAAGGTCCGTACATTTAAAGAAGACCAAAGTATTTCCAGAGAACTTATGCTTATGAAGGTGAAATACAATCGTACAAACCGCAAAGATATCATGGAAATCTGTGATATTTTAAAAGCTGAAATTGTAGATATGTCAAAGAGTTATATGATGATTCAGATTTGTGATACACCGGAACGCATTAAACTTTTAATTCAAATGATGAATTCCATCAGTATTGTAGAGTGTGCCAGAACCGGAACGCTTGCACTTATGAAGTGCTCTGAAAACGAATAATACATGTTTGGGCGATAACTGTAAGTTATGGCTTGCATGAACCAATATCATACGTTGACAAAGCACTCAGACTACTGATACAATGCTGATAAAGCAAAACAGAAAGGGTATGAAAACCACATGCAGAAAAAGGTATTTCAGATTTTAGCAGATAACACCTCGGGTGTTCTTAGCCGTATTTCGGGTCTTTTCAGTCGAAGAGGTTACAATATTGAGAGTATTACGGCAGGTACGACAGCAGATCCTCGTTATTCACGAATTACAATTGTTGCCAGCGGCGATGATGCGATTCTTGATCAGATTGAAAAACAGGTGGCAAAACTTGTAGATGTCCGTGATATCAAGGAATTGAAACCGGAATGCAGCGTATATAGAGAACTTGCAATGGTTAAGGTAAAAGTCGATGAAATGCAACGTCAGGGTGTCATCGCGCTTGCCAATGTATATCGTGCCAATATCGTTGACGTTGCGGTTGATTCTCTTATGGTTGAGCTGACAGGAAAGCAGGAAAAAATTGATGCATTTCTTAAGTTGCTTGACGGATATGAGATTCTCGAGCTTGCAAGAACAGGTATTGCAGGTCTCGGACGAGGAACCGAAGGAGTTATTTACTTAGATAAAGAGTAAGGTAATGCTGCAAAGAGCAGCTATCTATAAAAGAAACAAACATTTTAGGAGGAAATAAAAATGTCACAGGAAGCTAAAATTTATTATCAGGAAGACTGTAATCTTGCAGCATTAGAAGGAAAAACAATCGCAGTGATCGGTTACGGTAGCCAGGGTCATGCTCATGCATTAAATGCAAAAGAGTCAGGATGCAACGTAATTATCGGTCTTTACGAAGGTTCAAAATCATGGGCAAAGGCAGAGGCTCAGGGATTTGAAGTTTACACAGCAGCAGAAGCAGCTAAAAAAGCTGATGTTATCATGATTCTTATCAACGATGAATTACAGGCAGATATGTATAAAAACGATATTGAGCCGAACCTTGAAGCAGGAAATATGTTAATGTTTGCTCACGGTTTCAACATTCACTTCGGATGTATTACACCGCCAGCAGACGTTGACGTTACAATGATCGCACCAAAAGGACCTGGACATACAGTTCGTAGTGAGTACCAGGTAGGAAAGGGTGTTCCTTGTTTAGTAGCTGTTCATCAGGATGCTACAGGAAAGGCACTTGAAAAAGCACTTGCTTATGCACAGGCAATCGGCGGAGCAAGAGCCGGTGTTCTTGAGACGACATTCCGTACAGAGACAGAAACAGACCTTTTCGGTGAGCAGGCAGTTCTTTGCGGTGGTGTTTGTGCACTTATGCAGGCTGGTTTCGAAACATTAACAGAAGCAGGTTATGACCCGAGAAATGCATACTTCGAGTGTATCCATGAGATGAAACTTATCGTAGACCTTATCTACCAGTCAGGTTTGGCAGGAATGAGATATTCTATTTCTAACACAGCCGAGTACGGTGATTACATTACAGGACCGAAGATCATCACAGATGAGACAAAGAAAGCGATGAAGAAAGTTCTGTCAGACATCCAGGATGGTTCTTTCGCAAAAGAATTCTTACTTGATATGTCTAACTCAGGCCGTCAGGTACACTTCAAAGCGATGAGAAAACTTGCAGCTGAGCATCCGGCAGAGAAAGTCGGCGAAGAAGTTCGTAAACTTTACAGCTGGAATGGTGAAGAGAAATTCATCGACAACTAATTTTGTATTACATATCCTTTGCAGCGATTAGCTTAATGGGATTAAAAATCACCTCTCACTTTACTTATTAAAGTGAGAGGTTTTTGTTTTTTGTTAGAAATCAAAGAAAAAGTGGATCTATAACAAAAATTTTTCTATATAGATACATTATATTGTTTGACTTCCTTCATAATCCATGAAAAACAGCCGATATATATAGTGAAACCAATCAAATATACATCCAGGGAGGGATTGTCGGATACGGAGATTTCGGTATATTAAAGGTGGAATCTATCGTGATTATTACATCCATGAACGGAAAGACCAAACGTGAACGTCCTGCAGAAAAAGATAAGAAGGAAAAAAAGAAAAACTTCGAACAACTTTTCAGGGAAGCACGTGAAGAGACAGCCGGCAGATTTGACATGAGAGCATAAGAGAAAAAGAACTTCTGAAAAAAAGGAGTTCTTTTTTTGTGAATTCATGGTATACTCTTACTTGTGGGTTTCCATAGAACCCCAAATTACATATGATAATAAAAACATACGAGGTAAAACGATATGATTTACGATGATGTATTAGCATGTATGGGACAGACACCGTTAATCCGCTTGAACAAAATGCCGGATCCGGATGGTGCAGAAGTTCTTGTAAAATACGAAGGGCTCAATGTGGGCGGTTCTATCAAGACGAGAACTGCTTACAATATGATTAAAAAAGCAGAAAAAGAAGGAATCATCCATAAGGATTCTATCATTGTTGAACCTACCAGCGGTAATCAGGGAATCGGTCTTGCTCTGATTGGAGCTGTAAAAGGATATAAGACAATTATTATTATGCCTGATTCCGTAAGTGAAGAGCGAAGAAAGCTCGTCAGACATTACGGTGCGGAAGTAATTCTTGTTCATGATGCGGGTAACATCGGCGATTGTATCGACGAATGTATGAAACTCGCTTACGAAATGGCTGAAAAAGATCCGAACGTATATGTACCGCAGCAGTTTGAAAATCCTGCAAATCCTCTTGTTCACAAACATCATACAGGTCTTGAGATTTTGGAACAGGTAGCGGGACCGGTGGATGGTTTTTGTTCCGGTATCGGTACCGGCGGAACCATCAGCGGTGTCGGTGAAGTGTTAAAACGTCAGAATCCTGATGTGGTCATTTGGGCGGTGGAACCTGAAAATGCTGCTATTTTAGCAGGAGGTACGATCGGTACGCATCTTCAGATGGGAATCGGCGACGGTCTTATCCCTAAAAATTTAAATCAAGAGATTTATGATGATGTATATATTGTTTCGGATGAGGAAGCATTGCAGACAGCAAAAGATCTTGCCAGATTAGAAGGTTTGATGTGCGGTATCAGCAGCGGTACCAATGTGGCTGCGGCATTAAAACTTGCCAAAAAATTAGGAAAAGGCAAGACAGTTGTAACTGTCCTGCCTGATACAGCAGAGCGTTATTTCTCAACGCCGTTATTTGAAAATGAATAAAAATCTTAGAATTCATTTCCTGTTTGCTGCGTAAAATAGGAAATGAATTTTTTCATGGCATCTGTCATGATGG
>JAZQDJ010000072.1:0-5987 GCA_045546735.1 Lachnospiraceae bacterium
TTCTTTCAATCGGTCACAACAAGAACTGCAGGTTTTGCATCTGTTCCGCAAGAAAATCTGACAAATGCCTCTGCTGCCGCATCTGTTATTCTGATGTTGATCGGCGGTTCACCGGTGGGAACGGCAGGCGGTATGAAAACCGTAACCATCGCTGTACTTATCTGCTCGGCATTCGCTACCATCAGAAACAGGAACAGCGCAGGCATTTTCGGCCGTCGCATCTCTGATGATTCGGTGAAAAAGGCTGTTGCTGTGGTCATAATGTTCCTTACGATCTGTGCCGCATCAACAGTGCTTATACTGGCAACAAGCAACGCTTCCGCCATTGATGTATTTTATGAAACGGTCAGTGCAACCGCAACCGTCGGTCTTTCAAGAAATTTCACGGCATCACTCAACGCATTTGGAAAACTTATTATAATTTTAACCATGTATTTTGGTAGAGTAGGTCCCATATCGCTTGCGGTCGCTTTGAGCAGAAAGAATGAAAGCCAGAATGTTATTTCCGAGCCGACGGAAAATATCAGTATCGGATAAAGGAGAAAAGCTATGAAAACTAAAAAAACATACGCAGTCTTTGGTCTCGGGAGATACGGTAGGGCAGTAGCAAGAGAACTTGTCGAGAACGGCATGGAGGTTATTGCAGTAGATGCTGACCAAAAAATTGTGAATGATGCAGCTGCATATTTGCCTGTTTGCAAGTGTGCGGATGTAACCGATTCAGAGGTCATTTCCCGTCTCGGTATCAGCAATATTGATACCGTAGTCGTTTGTATGGCGAGTAATCTTGAAGCAAGCGTAATGGCTGTTACGCTCTGCAAGGAAGCAGGCGTCAAGTGCGTTATTGCAAAATGCGCCAACGAGATGCACCAAAAAATATTACTTCGTGTTGGTTCGGACAAAGTTGTTTTTCCCGAGAACGAGTCCGGCATCCATCTTGCCAAGAATCTGCTTAGCTCCGGCTTTATTGATATGCTCTCTCTGTCGAAAGATGTGTCAATAGTCGAGATCGACGTGAGGGAAGAGTGGCAAGGCAAAAATTTGATTGAATTGAATCTTCGCAAAAAATACGGTTTCAATATCGTTGCTATAAAAAAAGGCGAAGAGGTAAACGTAAATATCAATCCCGAACAGCCTCTTGAAGCAGAAACCACGCTGATTGTTATCGCAAATATAGCTAAGTTGGGAAAGATAAAGTAAGTTTCACAAAGCACTGTTCACACGTAGCTGATTTCCGTAAATTGTTAAAGTTCTCAGGCTGTTTCCCACAAGTACGCATAATGAGGATTTCGCCGCACATTGCTGCTAATAACATGGGTACACAACAAGCAATAAGGATTTTTGCAATTTAAATCAATATAATTTTTTCTCTAAAAAAACAAATACAACCGCAGTTTTGATAACGTGCGGTTGTTTTTCCTTTTAATATTACTTATTGTAATTATTATAACGTCTGCGTGGGGGACGTGACGGACGTGCATCAGGACCGGTGTAGTTGATGATAACACGTCTGTTCGGATCTGTTCCAACAGATGATGTGGATATATTTTCTTTATCCTGAAGTGCGGCATGAATGATATGACGCTCATATGCGTTCATCGGCTCTAAAGCCTTGCTTCTCTTATATTTGAGAACCTGACTTGCAGCACGCTCTGCAAACTTTACAAGAGATTCTTCTCTCTTTTCGCGGTAATTTTCTGCGTCAAGAAGAACACGAACCTTTTCTTTACCGGAGCCGTTGACCGCAAGATTTGCAAGGTGCTGAAGAGCATCGAGCGTTTCTCCGCGACGGCCGATTATTCCGCCAAGGTTTTCACCGACAATTTCAAAGCTTACTGTTCCTTCATCCGAACACTTGTGCTGTTCAAGGTGAACATCCTCGCAGATAAATGAAAGAACCTTAGAAAGAAACTCTGCAGCCTCGCCCGTTGCCGGAACAGTCTCCTTTTTTTCTTTCTTTTCTTCTTTAACTACCTGCTTTTCAGCCTTCATTTCAATCTTTTTTTCTTCTTTTTCTGCCTTTTTCTCTTTTTTCGCCAAAACAGGCTCATCAGAGCAAATAACCGTCATAAGAATTTTTGCAGGAACTGCACCGATTCCCAAAAATCCCGATTTCGGATTTTCAAGAACTTCAACGGTAACATCTTCACGCTGAAGAGAAAGTTCCAAAAGACCTTTTTCTATAGCGGCATCTATTGTCTTTGCACTGATTTCAATACTCTGTGCCATCTTTTATTTTTCCTCCCCGGCTTTTTTAGCCTTATTTTTGTAGTATGCTGTAAGAATCGGCTCCTGAACTGCAGTCAAAACATTCGATATAATCCAGTAAAGTCCAAGACTTGCAGGAACCATAAATGCAATCCAGACCGACATAAGCGGCATCATAATATTCATCATACCGTTTGTTGCAGCTGCCTGCTCAGTAAGCTGTGTTCCCTGACTGCGACGAATAAGAATGTTTGAAAGCCACGCTGTCAGACCGGAAAGAACAGGAATTATCCAAAGAATTGTGATGTACTTGAAATTCGGAATCAAAGACAAATCAATTCCGAGAAAATTAAAATCAAGGTCTGTAAGATTCGGAGTAATGCTTGCCACAATGTCCGGATACTTTGACAGGAGAGAAGAAACATCAATCTGAAGCATATATCCGCTTGTAGACGTAATCTTTGCACCGGCCGCACGGAAAGCATCGGCAAGCGCCTGAATCTGTTCGGGTGTAATGTCAAAAATATAAGTAAGAGGCTGACGGACAACAGAATAAAGCCCTATCATAATAGGAAGGGTTATAAGCATCGGCAGACATCCGCCGAACATTGAAACCCCTTCTTTTTTATAAAGCTTCTGTGTTTCAAGAGCATAGCGCTCTTTATCATCCTTATACTTTTTTTCGAGCTCACGAAGCTTCGGCTGAAGCTTCTGCATTTCCATCATGCTTTTTTTGCTTTTCATCTGGAAAGGCAAAATTACAAGCTTTGAAAGAAGAGTAAAGATGATTATTGCCACACCATAATTTCCGACAAAATTATAACAGATCTTTAAAAGCCACCCGAACGGCTCTACTATTAATGCTGTAAACATAAATATAAAAACCTCCGGTTTTGATAATGATTACATTACGGTACGGGATCGTATCCCGATTTTTTAGAGAACGGATGACACCGCAAAATTCTTCTTATTGCAAGATATCCGCCCTTGAAGACGCCGTATTTTTCAATTGCCTCAAGCGCATATGCCGAGCAGGTAGGCGTAAAGCGGCAACACGGCATACGGTTTGGTGATACGCAACGTCTGTAAAATCTGATTAAAAATATGAGAAGACTCTTCATTCCTTCTCCTCCGAAAGAAGCCCTAAACTTCCGGATAACTTGAGAAGGTTCTTCTCTATCTCACAAAAGGAAACGCTTGCAGCACGGACACGTGAAACAATGATAATATCATATCCCGGCAAAAAGCGCCCTTCGTTTATCCGATACGCCTCGCGGATGCGTCGGCGCACGCGATTGCGCACAACGGCTTTTCCAACCTTTGTGCTTACGGTTATACCTATTCTGTTAGAGCTTAATTTATTTTTTCTTGCATACATTGCAAGAACGGGTGACACTGCACTTTTACCGCGTTTATAAATCATTCTGAAGTCGCGGTTAAGCTTGATTGAAACCGTTTGTTTCATAAAAATATCTCCGTATAAAAGAAAAAGCCCGGACGGGATAAAAAATCCAGGACGCGTCATGAGCTAAATCTTTTTTTGCGGAGCGGAGCTTTCTAAAATTCCTTCCGCTCCGGCGTATTGTGACTTAGTGAGTAAGCCTGTTTCTGCCCTTAGCGCGGCGTGCAGAGAGAACCTTGCGTCCGTTGCGGGTTGCCATTCTCTTGCGGAAACCGTGAACCTTTGAGCGATGAAGCTTTTTCGGCTGATAAGTACGTACCATTGTTTTACACCTCCGATAATAATTTTGATGCGTAAGGTTTTATACCTTGACACACTTATTCGATACAGTGTCATTGTCTATTATAAAATAAGTCATAGCAAATTGTCAACTGTTTTTTTATTATTTTTCAAATTTCATTGGTAAAATTCAATTTTCTTTAATTATAATATGTAAATTATTATTTACAAAAATGCTGTTTTCTGTTATAATAATAAGGTAAAAATTATAGTGGGGGAAATTGACCTATGAACAATGCCGCAGATGTCTTAAAGAGAGTTCTGCAAATAATGAAAGAAGAATATGGCCTGCTTGAAGTTACTATCCAGACATGGTTTGAGGATATCCGCGCAGTAGAGCTTCGTGATGATTGCCTGGTTCTCGTTACGCCCGCAGACTTCAAAAAAACGACCATTGAAAAATATTATACTCAAAAGATAAACGATGCTCTTTTCGCACTTTTTTCGGTTCCGATGAAATTTGCGATTTATACAGAAGATGAATATGAGGGCTCTCTTTCTCCGGAAACACAGACCTTCTCAAACTACGATGAATATTCATTTGAAAAATTTATTGTCGGTTCGTCCAACAAATTTGCTCATGCCGCAGCAAAAGCTGTTGCAGAGATGCCTGGAACAACTTATAATCCTCTTCTTATTCACGGTGGCTCCGGGCTCGGTAAAACCCACCTTCTTTACGCTATTGCAGGAACAATAAGAAAGAAAAATCCAAAAGCTAAAATAACATACATAAAGAGCGAGGATTTCACCATCGAGCTTATCGCTGCAATACAAAGCGGAACTCTTCCTCAATTCCGCGAAAAATACAGAAACTCCGATATTCTTTTGGTTGACGATATCCAGTTTATCGCAGGCAAAGAAAGCACGCAGGAAGAATTTTTTCATACCTTCAATGCCCTTCATGAATCCCACAAACAGATTGTTCTTACATCTGACCGCCCGCCGAAAGAAATGGCAAAGCTTGAGGAAAGACTTAAAACGCGTTTTGAATGGGGGCTTCTTGCAGACATTGAACCTCCGGACTTTGAAACACGAATGGCTATCGTAAGCCTTAAAGCAGACCTTATAGGTCTTAAGCTTACAACTGAACAGAAAGAGCTTATCTCAAATAACGTTACCGCTAACGTCCGCCAGCTTGAAGGTGCGGTACACAAGCTTCTCGCTTACCGCGATCTTCTTCAGGATACTGACGGTCTCCAGGCTGCAGAACGTGCCATACGTGACATATTTGCAGAAAACCCATGGATTAATCCGACACCGGAGTTTATCATCAAGGCTGTTGCAAAATACTTTGAAATTGACGCTTCCGACATTCTTGGTAAAGACCGCTCTTCAAAGGTTTCCGAGCCGAGAAAAATAGCAATGTATATGGTCCGCCATATGACGCATGAATCATTCCCGAAAATGGGAAAGGTTTTCGGAAAAGATCACACTACCATTAAATACGCGGTTGACTCTCTTGAAGAACAGCTTAAAACAGATCAGGCTCTGAAAGAAAAAATCGCAGATGTTAAAAACTCTGTTCTCACTCCGTAAATAAAAATCTTTCCACAGGATGTCTGTGGATTTCACAGGGAAGGGCTTGGGATAAAAGTTATCCCAAGGTGTCCTGTTTAAAACTTCATTCTTTTTCCAAAAGATGCTTTGGAGTCGCAATTCGCTTTATTTTGCCGAAAAAAACACTTTTCCACAATTTCCACAGGCCCCACTATAAATACTAAAATATATATTATATTCTTTTAAAAAGAAGAATATTCGCTTTTTAAGAAAAAAATAAAAAATTTATCACAGCACTAAAAAACGACTAATTATAAATCTATAAATTTCCGCAGAAAGGAAAATCAGTTATGAAATTTGTTTGTGAAAAATCAGTTCTGTCATCTGCAATTGCAAAAACATCATGGGCAGTAGCGACAAAAAGCTCTGTTCCTGTAATGGAGGGTATTCTCATAAATTGCGGACGCGAGCTTACTCTTACAGGATACGACCTTTCTATAGGTATCCGCGTAACCGTTCCGGCGGAAATTGAAGAGCAGGG
>JAZQDJ010000073.1:0-4858 GCA_045546735.1 Lachnospiraceae bacterium
TTCGGACGACCGCCGCCGCCACCGCCGACAAGTGCTGCAATTCCTTTAATAAGATTTCCTGCATGTGCTCCTTTACCCATGGCAGCGTCTGTTGCCATAGCAACAAGGTTTACCTTGCCGTCGCAGTCTGACGCAAGCACAACAACACCGTCACCGAGTTTTTCTTTGAGCTGATCTCCGAGATCACGGAGTTTATTCATATCAACTCCCGGGACACTCACTGCAAGAAGTTTTACTCCTTCCACTTCTTTCACCTGATCCATAACATCGCCGAGCGCCTCTTTGGCAGCTTTGCTCTTTAATGATTCATTTTCAGAAGTGAGGGCTTTGATTTCTGCCTGCATATGAGAAATCTTATCGGTAAGCGTTGCCGGAGTAGCCTTTGCAGCAGCTACTGCTTTTGCAAAATTCTCCTCCATCGCTTTATAATATTCCATAACATTCGCACCCGTAAGCGCTTCAATTCTTCTGACACCGGCAGAAACACCGCTCTCGGAAAGAATCTTGAAGAATGAAATGTCCCCTGTGTTCTTTACATGTGTACCACCGCAAAGTTCCATAGAAAAATCGCCCATAGATACTACTCTTACCGTATCACCGTATTTCTCACCAAACAATGCCATAGCACCTTTCTTCTGTGCATCTTCGATGCTCATCTCTTCTGTTACAACTGCAATATTTTCTGCAATTTTTTCATTTACAATCTTTTCAACCTTGGCAATCTCATCCGCTGTCATCGCCTGAGAATAACTGAAGTCAAAACGTGTTCTTCCGTCATCCTGATAAGATCCCTGCTGGTGTACGTTGTCACCGAGCACAACCTGTAATGCTTTCTGAAGCAAGTGTGTTGCCGAATGGTTCTTGCATGTATTACCACGGTTCACCGTATCTACTGCAAGATTTGCAATCTCGCCGGCTGCAATCGTACCTTCTGTCACTTTACCGACATGACCGATCCGATCTCCCGGAAGTTTCACTGTCTCAACGACTTCAAACACTCCCTTGTCAGTGCGAATTTCACCGCAATCACCTTTCTGACCACCCATCGTAGCATAGAACGGTGTTTTTTCCACGATAATAGTTCCTTCTTCACCCGCACTGAGTTTATCTACTGCCGCCTCCATAGATGCAACAGCCAATACTTTACTTTCAAAAGTCAAATTGTCATATCCTACAAATTCGCTGACAACCGCCGCATCCAAACCTTCAAATACATCTGCTCCGCCGGTAAGTTTTGCCGAGAAGTTCTGATGTTCTCTGGCTTTCTGCTTCTGCTCTTCCATCGCAGCTGCAAATCCGGCTTCATCAACTTTCAAACCTTCTTCTTCTGCCAATTCTACCGTAAGCTCAATCGGGAATCCAAACGTATCATATAAGTAGAATGCGGATTTACCGTCAATCTCATCTTTCTTTTCTGCTCTCTTGTTTTCAAGAATCTTGTTAAACTCCTTCATTCCGTTTTCAAGAGTGCTTTCAAAACGGGCAATCTCTTTTTGAAGTTCAGAAAGGATATACTCTCTGTTTTTCACCAAAAGAGGATAACTCTCATTGTAAATATCATCAATATAAATACTTGCAATCTTAATTAAATCTTCTGTTGTAAGTTTTAACGTACGGCTGTGTCTTACAGCGCGGCGGATTAAACGGCGAAGAACATAACCTGCTCCTGCATTGGACGGAAGAAGTTTTGCCTCATCACCGATAAGCATAACACTGGTACGCATATGATCTGCCAAAATACGCATAGAGCGTGTCATTTTTTCGTCCTCGTTGTATTTCATACCGGAGCACTGCTCAATATAAGCAATTACAGGTGCAAATAAATCAATCTGGTACACATCACGGCTTCCGTTTAAGAATGCCAAAATACGCTCAAGTCCCCATCCTGTATCTACGTTTTTCTTAGCAAGCGGCGTCAAATGACCGTCCGTATGCTTTTCATACTGCATAAATACATCGTTACCAAGTTCTGTATATTTTCCGCAAGAACATCCCGGTCCGCAATTCGGTCCGCAGTCCGGTCTGTCTGCAATATAAAACATTTCACTGTCAGGTCCGCATGGGCCGTATTCTAATCCCCACCAGTTATCTTCTGCCGGAAGGTAATAGATGTGCTCTTTCTTAAATCCGGATTCGATACGGTACTGTGCGCCTTCTTCATCACGCGGCGCATTTTCGTCACCTGCAAAAACAGTTGCCGCAAGATGCTCTGCATCAAAGCCGAATACCTGTGTCAAAAGCTCAAAACTCCACTGACAACGCTCTTTTTTAAAGTAATCACCGAGACTCCAGCTTCCCATCATTTCAAAGAATGTAACGTGGCTTTTATCTCCTACGGAATCAATATCATTCGTACGCACACAACCCTGTACGTTACAAAGTCTTGTGCCGAGCGGGTGCTTTTGTCCGAGCAAATATGGCATAAGCGGCTGCATACCTGCCACGTTAAACATAACGCCTGTCGAACCGTCAGACACAAGGGAAACGGCCCCTACATCCACATGTCCGCGTTCTATATAAAACTGTTTCCATGTATTTCTTAACTCATCTGAAGTGAACTGTCTCATTTTTCACTATTCTCCTTACTTAAAATGTAAACTTGTCTGCAAAATATGCATCAAGATCAGCGATTGCCACACGCTCCTGCTCCATAGAGTCACGGAAACGTACTGTCACACAACCATCTGTCTCAGACTCAAAGTCATATGTGATACAGAACGGTGTTCCGATTTCGTCCTGACGACGATATCTCTTACCGATGTTACCTCTGTCGTCAAATTCACAGTTGTACTTCTTGCAAAGTTCTGTATAAATCTTCTCAGCGCCTTCATTTAATTTCTTAGAAAGCGGAAGCACACCGATTTTAACCGGTGCAAGCGCCGGATGGAAATGAAGAACTGTTCTCATATCCGGTTTTTCTTCTGTTCCGATATTCTCTTCATCGTAAGCAGCACAAAGGAATGCAAGAACAACACGATCTGCACCGAGTGACGGCTCAACAACGTAAGGAACATATTTTTCACCGGTTGTATCATCAAAGTATGTCATATCCTGACCGGATGTCTCCTGGTGCTGTGTCAGGTCATAATCTGTTCTGTCTGCGATACCCCAAAGTTCACCCCATCCGAACGGGAATAAGAACTCGATATCTGTTGTACCTTTACTATAGAAGCAAAGTTCTTCCGGATCATGGTCACGGAGTCTCATCTCGTCTTCTTTAATACCGAGAGAAAGGAGCCAGTCACGGCAGAAACCTCTCCAGTACTGGAACCACTCCATATCTGTACCCGGCTGACAGAAGAACTCAAGTTCCATCTGTTCAAACTCTCTTGTACGGAATGTAAAGTTACCCGGTGTAATCTCGTTACGGAAGGATTTACCGATCTGCGCAATACCGAACGGTAATTTCTTACGTGATGTTCTCTGTACATTTTTAAAGTTTACAAAGATACCCTGTGCTGTTTCCGGACGAAGGTATACTGTATTTTTCGCATCTTCTGTTACACCCTGGAATGTCTTGAACATAAGATTAAACTGACGGATGTCTGTAAAATTATGTTTTCCGCAAGTCGGACATTTGATATTGTGCTCTTCCACATATGCTTTCATCTCTTCGTGGGAATATGCATCAATCGGTTTATCAAGTGTAAGGCCGTTTTCAGCCACAAAATCTTCAATCAATTTATCTGCACGGAATCTTTCATGACATTCTTTACAATCCATAAGCGGATCGGCAAATCCTTTTAAATGCCCACTGGCAACCCATGTCTGCGGATTCATAAGGATGGCGCAATCCACACCTACGTTGTACGGATTTTCCATAACAAATTTCTGCCACCATGCTTTTTTTACATTGTTCTTTAACTCAACACCGAGGTTACCGTAGTCCCATGTATTGGCAAGTCCGCCGTAAATTTCGGAACCCGGGTATACAAAACCTCTGTTTTTGGCAAGTGCCACAATTTTCTCAAATGATTTTTCCATGTCTTTATCCTCACTGTTCTATAATTTATTCATAAATAATGAAAGCATTCTGACCTTCATTTAAATTAACCGCTCTTTTTTCCTCAATCAAGGAAACTCCGTCACTGATATAACAAATCTTACCCGGAACGATCACCTGCTGTGCCTCATTCAGGATAACCATATGCATATCCCCTTTCTCAAGCACATCTGCAGCCGAAAGAACCACACCTTCTAAATTTACATCCCGCATAGAAGTAAACTCGTACCCGGCGCCGTATGCATCCGCAACCGTTCCCCAAAACAATTCTTTTTCATTGAACGCCTTATAGTCTGCATAGCTTTTAAATTCAATCTCAACACGGATTTGTTTTTCCTCGCTCATCTTTACTTCCCCAAGTGTAATCGCCTCCGCATCGGTCGAATTTGAATTATAAGCTGCAATTTCCGACGAAATGTCACTTTTCAATTCTTCCACATCATAATACGGCTGTGAAAAATCTTCCACAATCGTTTCTGTCACTTTTCCGTTTTTATCAAAGCTGACCGTCGTCGTATCTATCGCCGTCCCCAACATACCGCAGGCTCCCAAAAGCGTTGATAACACACCGACAGTAAGCAGCATTTTCATTTTTTTCATATTACAATCCTCCTGCATACCGCATTTTATTATACTAGTGAAATGCTAGTTTTTCAACCTGCAATTTTTCAGTATCTCGAGACTTTTAAAATTATGGCCGATATACTTGTGACGATAAACCTCACATTCCTGCGAAAGCTGACCAAGCACTTCCTCCGACACTTTAAACGTATACAGTTTTTCAATCGGACTGTTTTGTACATATTGTATTGTGTAAGCAGTCGATTCAAGCAAATCATGTCCGGGTAATACACC
>JAZQDJ010000074.1:0-3627 GCA_045546735.1 Lachnospiraceae bacterium
CGGAAGAATCGTCGTCTTGATGATTGTCCCTGTCCTGCTTATACTTCCTGTAGTCGTAATCCGGAATGGAAGTCCCCACTATGCCGTCAACAATTTTCAGTTCACCAGCAATTTTCTTTTTCGCATTCTCAAAGTTATCCAAGAGAGTATTGATACTGTTATATCTTTCAAGTGCCTCATCCAGTGTCTCGCTAAGCGTTATCTTTCCAATCAGTTCCCTGGCCTGCTCCATAAGATCATCCCTTGATCCTTCCGGATATTTTTGCATCTCTTCCTGCAAGGAAAGCAGTTTTCTCATCCGGTAATAATTGCTTTCCGGACCGATCGTTTTCCGAAGCTTCCTTTTCTCAGATGCAATCTCTCTCAAATCGTTTTTTAAATTCAGCTGTTTCTTTTCTGCATCTTCCTTAGACCAAATGCCGGAGGTTTTGTTTCTCTTTCTTCTGCATTTGCCGAATGCTTTACAATTTCCCCTTTTTCTAATTTCGGAAGTTCTGATTCCCGTTTTACATTAAAAAACGTAAAAAGTCATCCTCAAATTTTGTCTCTGTATTTCTCAATCAGATTCCCCCCCAAAGCTCTTTTTATTATTTTCATATCATGTTTCAGTTCTTTTATATTTTCCTGAAAAGCTTTTCTACGTTCTATCTTTTTTTCGATTAACGGAAGTTCATCGTCATTGATATACTTTGATTTTATCTTTCCTCCTTCTTCCCTAATTCATCCGGGATTTTTTTAAATGCTTCTATTAAAACGGTTGTTTCTGCCCTGTCCTCTTCGGTGAGGTTGGACGGTCTTTTGATTTCGGTTGTGTTCATGTTCTCACCTCCTGCGTTCGCCAACAGTTCTCACGTGACTATATTGGTTCACGATCGAACAATTGTAAATATATTTGGTGTTCGCTTGTGACATTTTTCATTGACGAGCTCATTACCTTTTTCTATAATGACGGCATGGAGGTATAAAAATGTTTGGTGATCGTTTAAAAGAATTGAGAAAAGAACTTAAATTAAGTCAGGATGAGTTTGCAAAAAAATTAAACATTGGACGTTCTTCAATCGCTAATTACGAATCTGGAGCACGTGAACCCATTTCTTCTGTAATCGCATTAATTTGCAAGACATGGAATGTAAACGAGAGTTGGCTACGAAACGGAGCAGGTAAAATGTTCGTAGAAGTCTCCCGTAATGACGAACTCCAAAAGCTTATTGAAAACTCTATGAAAGACGAAGATGGCGAAATAAAGCGAAGATTTGCAACTGCTATTTTGAAACTTGATCATAAGCAGATTGAAGCCTGCACGAAATGGATTAAAGAGACCTTTGATCTTGTTGAAAGAAATAATTCAACTTACCCTGTTCCCGACGATCCGGAACAACTAATCAAAGAAAAGGTCGCAAGTTACGAAGCCGAGCTACGGGCCGAATTTGCTTCAAAGGAAAGTCAAGGAGCTTCACTGACTGGAAGCACAGGCACGGAATCACATAAGGCAATTTGACAGTGTGCCATTTATGGCACAAATTGAGGTTTTTATGAATAAATTCGTATTAAAACACACTGATATCAACGTAGCCTTTTTCAATATAGACACTTATGGAAATATTGAAAAGCTCACAATAATAAATCGTGCCCATATGCCGTTTTTAGGGACAGATGATCCTCAAAGGTTCATGTTCTGGTGGAAGCACAGAGCTGTTCCCCGGAAACGTCCTGATCTCCCCGAGCTCCTGAAAGAAGCCGGGTGCAGCACAGCGGAACTCCTGCTTGTAAAAAATCTTGCCCTCTCCCTGACAGATACATACTGGATCTGTCCGGACGGAATGGATCTCCGATGGAGAGACGTAAACTTATTTGAGAACATGGAGAAGATTTCCTTCAACTCACCGGATGGGAGCCATTTTTCAAATGATCCTTCAGGTTCGTTGGGCGGCAATCTGGAAAAAAAATGGCTCCGTCATGAAGATAATGCATGGTATATACATAAATACTGTGAAACTCTCGACGGCCAACAGGCGGCGAACGAATTATTTGCGACAATACTGCATCAGGGACAGCCTGCTATCAAAGGAAACTTCACACCTTATGAAGTTCATCTTAACAAGTTTAACGTATGCGACTACTGCACGAGCAGAGCCTTCACTGATCTCAATCTTGAGCTGGTCTATGGCTATGAAGTCATGGAGGCAATAAAAAAGCCAAATGACGTATCGTATTATGAGCATTTTATCTTAAGCTGTGAGCGGAACGGATTAGACAGGGATTATGTAAGAAGTTTTATGGATTATCAGACCTTAACTGATTATCTGATGACGAACACCGATCGTCATTTCATGAATTTCGGCGTACTGCGCGATCCGCGGACACTACGTTTTATGTGCATGGCTCCCATATATGATTCCGGGAATTCCATGTTTTACAAAGACGCGGGAGTTCTGACAAGAGAACGGCTTATAGAAAGTATCGCAGTGAACAGCTTCACGCAAGAAGAGGTGAACATGCTGCGTTATGTCCGGAATAAGGCTATCCTTGATCTCTCTCTGATCCCTGATCCTGAATTTGTCAAAGAATTCTATATTGCTAAAGGTATCGATGAACATAAAGCGGAATCGATTACCCGGAATTACAGGACAAAGACGGATATCCTGGCAGACTTCCAAAAAGGGTTGAAAATCAAGAAATATCACGAGAAATCAGGACAGCGGAAGCAAAAATGATGCAAATCAAGCACATTGCGCGCCTCATTGGAGACACGGAAGCAGTTGTAATGAAAATCTATGCGCACGTTAATCTCACAAAGGAGGACGCTCATGCTGCCGTCAATTCAGCCTTCGCATGATTTTATATGGTGACTCGGTAATCATAATCTGATTTTTCGTGATTGATTTAAGGACAACATTCGTACAACATTTGTACAACATCATCCCCTGAAAACCGCGAAAAACAACACAAAAACAACACCTACATTACCCTACTTCGTGCTACATTGCTTTACACTGCTTTTATGAGAAAAATGAGTTTTTACGTCAAATTATCCAATAAAAAAGCAAAAATGAACCCGACATCACGTCTTTTCTGTACATATCGACGAAATATCGGGTTCTTTTCTTCCTGCGCCTCCGGGGACTCGAACCCCGGACACCCTGATTAAGAGTCAGGTGCTCTACCAACTGAGCTAGAAGCGCATTTCCTTGCGTCGTTCCTTGACGCAAGTGTTATTATATGCGAGCTCGCAGGAAAATGCAAGCACTTTTTTGATATTTTTTATTTTTGTTGACCTGATGCGTCCTTTCTGGACTGCTTCCCTGATGATGTTCCTCAGGTCAAAGCATCAAATTCTCAATCTTCGTAGCCGTTCGGATTATGGCTCTGCCAGTTCCATGCGTCGCTGCACATATCCTCCAGATTCTTCTCTGCGACCCAGCCCAGTACTTCGCGGGCTTTTGTCGGATCCGAATAGCAGGTAGCGACGTCGCCCGGCCTTCTCGGATCGATGACGAACGGAAGATCCTTACCGCAGGCCTTGGAGAATGCTTTGATAATATCGAGTACGCTGTAGCCGTTGCCTGTGCCGAGATTGAAGATCTGGACACCCGGAAGAGTCTCCATGCCTTTTATCGCGGCGACATG
>JAZQDJ010000075.1:0-43095 GCA_045546735.1 Lachnospiraceae bacterium
TTCGTTCATACGCTGTAACATATCGTGCACTTCTGCAAGAGCACCTTCAGCTGTCTGCACACAAGAGATACCATCCTGTGCATTTGTGCTGGCCTGTGTAAGACCTCTGATCTGACGTCTCATTTTTTCAGAAATAGCTAAACCTGCTGCATCATCTGCTGCACGGTTAATTCTATAACCTGAAGATAATTTCTCTGTCGATTTTGCCTGAACGCTTGTTGTAATTCCTAACATTCTGTTAGAGTTCATTGCTGTAAGATTGTGCTGTACTACCATAAATTTTCCTCCTTGAATTTGCATGTCGTCATCCTTGACGATCATCGATCGAATAAGAGCTCTCCCGGCCGTACGCTCCGCTTGATTCCTATTCTTGGTTGATAAGTATTTGTTTACTTGTATTATATATCGGAGTAAATCCGAAAATATTAATACCGAATTTAAAATTTTTTCAAAAATTTTGAAAATTATTTTTTGTCGTCCAGAAAATGAGGCTGTGCGAACGATGTCTGGCTCATACTCTTGTAGTAATCCATCGCTGCTTTCGAAGAAGTACGTCCCTTGCGGATGCGCTCACGACTCTGCTGGAAATACTGTTCCACAAGTACTTTGTTGCGAGCCTCCTGCACTTGAATGGAAGTACTCTTTTCTGTAATCTGACGGATCAATTCCTGCATGCGTACAATCTGCGTTGCATTCTTTTCTTTCCCGCCAGGACTTTCAAGTTCTTCTTTCACACGATTGAACAAATCTTCAAAACCTTCATCCAGCTTGTCAATTTCTTCAATCAATTCCATTTTCCGGTTCGCATTGTCATCAAAATCCTCCCATTTCATGTTCGGATTATTTAAGATGGCATTTTGCTCCTGATTTTTTGCTATAATCCGGTCCAAAATCTCAATCTTTTTCTCAAGACTCTGTTCCATAATCGAAAGGTACTGTTTCTCCATAACAATCTCCTATCTCGCTCTCTTCATTACTTCTTTCCAAGTATCCCGCATAGAATGGAGATGTTCATTCACCTCTTCCAAAATCGCTTTATCTTTTTTGATATTTGCCTCAAGCAGACGACTGAGCAGATATTTGTATACTCTGTCAAAATCCTCTGCCACAGGATATTTCATATCAAGAGTCGCACGAAATTCATCGATGATACGCTGTACCTTTTTAATATTATCATTTGCCTTCTGCATATCCTTCTGCTCAATGCCCATAATCGCCATGTTGCAAAATTTGATTGCCCCGTCGTAAAGCATAAGTGTCAGTTCTGCCGGTGAAGCATTCATTATTTTATTCGTGTTATACTGCGCATATTGCGCATATGCATTAGGTAATGCCATGTCTTTCTCCTTATCCTAACAGACCGGAAATAGCGCTGGTCTTAGAATTTAATTTTGCTAAGGCTGTCTCCATAGCACTGAATTTGCTGTACCACTTATCCTCAAAGTCCTTAATTCTTTCTTCCTGCTCTTTGATTTCTTTGGTATAAGCATCATACTCAGTCTTCATCTGCTTATCATTGTATGCCTTGTACACACTACGCATCTCTGTTGCAGACATCTTATCTGTCAATGTGCTGTACAGATTGTTACTGAGCTTCTGGAAAAACTCCATAACAACTTCAGGATTGTTTGTAATCGCAGATTTCAATTTATCTGTCTTTCCTGATGTGGAAGAATCATCCGGATCACCGTCAATATGGTATGCATGCTTTTCATTATCTGCTGCCGTAAAATAGCCGAGTGTATTGATACCGAAACTTGAGAGATAATAGGTCTCGCCGCCGATTTCTACACCTCCTGCCATTGCACTCTGCATTGCATTGGAAAGTGTACCGAGCGTGGAATCTCTGCGAAGAAGAGAATCTTTGATTTTCTTTTCCCAATCTTCCACTTCTTTTTCAGACATCGCCTCTTTTTCCTCAGAAGTCAGAGGTTCATATCCTTTCGATGAACCTGCATTATACAGTTTATCCATCTCATTCATCAGCTCATTATAACCTTTGAGGAAATTTTTGATTGTATCATAAATTCCGTCATAGTCATTTGCTGTTGTAAGTGTCACTTCTTCGTCTGACTCTTTTAACGCATTAATCGTCAGTCCGTTAATATTAAATGTATTCGATGTAGACTCAAACAATGCACCGTTCAAAAGAATCTGTGCATCCTGCGCCTCAATACGAGTCGCTGCGCCTTCTGTCTTCTCTGTAGATAATGTCAATCCGAGACGATCAAGCTGCGCACGAAAATCTGCGCTCACTGCTCCTTTTACTGCATTTTCGTCTGCCTCACTCGTCAAAAGACCGAGAGAAGAAAGAACTTTAAGTCCGTTATCTGTTGTATTTCCGTCTGCATCCTGTGCTGTCAACGCAAACTCTGCATCGGTTCCCATTTCTTTCGCACTCACGAAGAAACGCTGGTTCTTTGCATCAAAGTTAGCATTCACACCTGCTTCTTTTAATTTAGAAACAACATCACTGATTTTGCTCGAACCTGTTAAAGAAATATCTTTTTCTGTTCCGTCACCGAGTTTTACCTTTAAGTTAACAGTCTCGTCTGCTCCGATTCCCGCAACATCTGCGAGAGTACTGCCGGATTTCACTCCGTCAAGTTCAGCACCCGTAAGGTATCCTGACTTTGCAAGAGATTTTACCTGCAATGTCTGTACACCGTCTGTTGCATCTGCACTTGCAATAACAGAAGCGATAGAGCTGTTGGAAACGCTCGTCTTTTTCTGTGTATATGCAGAAGAGAAACGCATGTTGCTGATGGTAGAAGAATACAAACTATAAAGCTTACTGTTTAATGTCTTCCACGCATCCATTTTCCAGGACAGCTTTGTCTGCGCTTTCTCAAGGCTGCTCTTTTTTTCACTTTTTGCCGATACAAGTTCAGAAATAATGCTTTCTGTATCAAGACCGGAGTTCATACCTGTAATACGAATTGCCATACGATATCCCTCCTATCTCTTTTCGTCGACAAGAATACCTGCCATTTCCCAGACTTTCGCTATCATATCAAGCGTCTTCTCCGGTGGCAGTTCCTTAATCACTTTTTTCGTGTCTTTATCCACGATTTTAATCGTTACTCTGTTTGTATCATCATGAAAACCGAAGACAGCTTCTGAATTCTCCATCTTCTTATTCATCTGATCAACAGCTTTTTTCAGTTGCTCATTTGACGGCTGATTCTGATTGCCGAAGGCACCCTGTCCCTGAGAATCCGGATCGGATTCCTGCGCGCGTGCAACACCCTGTGTTGTCGCATCTAACTTGGCACCTGTTTCCAGCGCGATCGCTTCCGTGCTCTGCGCAACTGGTTTGATTGGCTCTACAGGTGTTGAATTCTGTGCCTGCAGGGTCATCATGCTTCCAATTGGTTCAATTGCCATAACATCCACCTCCATGTGAAAATAAAGTTAGTTACTTATACTTTAACTTATTTATCGTCAAAAATAAATAGCAAATTAACCTTTTTCCACAAGAAAATCACAAAAAAATACTAGAACAATCCCTTAAGTGCATCCAAGCCGGAAACTTCCATTGCCTCTTTGTTTGCTTCCTGAATCTGGATATATACTTCTTTACGGTATACAGGCACTTCCTTCGGTGCAGATATACCGATCTTCACCTGATCACCTTTTACTTCAAGAATTGTAATTTCTACGTTGTTGTTGATGACGAGTGCTTCGCCTTTCTTACGTGTCAATGCCAGCATATCATTCACCCGCCTTTCTGCTCTTAATGATATCGTAAATCGGGAATTTTACCTGATACTCTTCTCCCTCTGTAATCACCTGGCAGGCTTTTCTGTTCTCTGCATTGATTACAATCGGTCCGCGAAGATTTACGCTCATCTTTGTCAAATCACTCGGAACAGCAACCGTTACGAGTACGAGCATGTTTTCCGGATCAAGTCCTCCGATTGGTTTTAACAATTCATCCTCAACCTGCGGATTGTAATCCTCTAAAATATCAAGCGGATTCATAACCGGAATCGCAAACTGCGGCTCCTGCATAGACTGCAACCACTGAATACCGCCGTTTTTCTCATTATCATGAATCAGCGCAAATGTTGTAAGCTGCGGAAATCCCACAATACCGTTTACAAAGTGAATCAATTTGTCATCCTCGATATCGATTGTCCCAAAGATTCTTGTATTTACTTCCATACCCTTTTCTCCTTTTCTATGTTTATTATAAGTAGTTCAAAAGTGTTGTCTGCGAAATCTTACCTGTTGCCATAAGAGCCGCCTGGTAAGCAAGTTCCACACTTCCTAAGTTCACTGCCACTTCGGTTAAATCCACATCCTCATTCTGAGAAGACAGCGTCTTGAAGTTTACTTCCTGCTTCGCAAGACGGTTCGCAACAAGTTCCACTCTCGCTCCGCGATTACCTGTTGCCGTCAAAGCTGTGTTCGCCAAATCCAAATGTCCCTGCATATTTGAAATGTTAGCCTCAAACAACTTCTGCATCTTATCTGTAAGGAATGTATTTGCCTTTTTCGCCGCTGCCAGACGATCCTTCAAATCCTGATTTTCCGGATCAAGCTTCAGCATATCTTCCAAAACGGAAATGTTCTTTTCCATCGCCTCTACATCCTCGATAGATGTAATCAGGTCATCTACATCTCGGCTGAGGTCTGTTGAGAAAAGTTCGCTCGCCAGTGTATTTACTCTGACATCCTGGTTAAATCCAACATCATAAGAAATAAACTGGTTGGAATTGTCATCCGTTGCCCCTGTCAAATATCCTTCATTGTATGTAACGCCATCTGATTCACAGTAGAAATAATGTTCCGGTCTGATATCACTCTTGGCAAATTCACTCTTTTCATAAGTTACACGAATTTCACCTTCATCCACATCGAGCGTTGTCGGATCATCTTTTACCGCTGTCAAACTGTCGTAATTTGCTTTGCTTAAAATCAGTTCTCCTGTTTCCGGAATAAAAACAGCACCCGAAGCAGAATTCTCTGCACTTAAGTACGGATCAGCCGCCGGATCATTTAACGCCATAACTTCCGCCGTAATCGTCTGCTGCGCACCGTTTTCATCATAATATGTAATCGTTGGTGCCAAAGCATCCGAACAATTCTCATATGCAAGACGGAGTCTGTATACCTGATTTGTGCTGATTTCCTGTTCTTTCGTTCCGAGCCCCTCTGCATTTGCCTCTGTCAGAGTATCGAGATCAGCCACATCCACATAAGTAAATTCACCAAGACTGTCGCTTGTCAGCTGTTCTGTAATCGTATATGTTTTCTCTGTTTCCGTTCCGAACGTAAGCGGTGTATCTGTTCTGTAACCCGTAAAAACAAATCTTCCTGCATAGTCCGCATCACCGGTCGCATATACTTCCTGCTGAAGCGCCTTTAAGTTCTCAAGAACTTTGCTGCGGTCATCTGCCGTATTAAATCCGGCCGCCCCCTGTGTACAGTTGGAATACATATCTGTCACAATCTCAATTACCGTGCTGATAGCACTCTCTGTAACGTCAAGCCAAGACTCTGCATCCGGAATATTCTTTGTATAATACTGGCTGACCTGATTTAAGTTTGTACGAAGACGCAGCGCACGGATTGCAACAACCGGATCATCCGACGGGCGGTTGATTTTCGAACCCGTTGCAAGCTGAGTATTCAACTTGTTCTCAAGCACCTTATTGTTATTAATATTCGTTATGGAATTCTGGGAAATAATCTTATTCGTTATTCTCATACGTAACCTCCGGTGATTAAAACTCTCAACCTATATATCGGCTCGTTTTCCATTTTTAAACACCCGTTGAAAGAATTAATCTGTCATAAACTTCCGTGAGCACCTGTATCATCTGGGAAGCCAAATTGTAAGCGTGCTGGAACTGGACAAGATTCAAAGATTCCTCGTCTGTATCTACGCCACTGATTGAAAGACGCTGCGTATCAATTGTTGCACCGATATTCTGATAGCTGGCATAGAACGCATTGGCGCTGCTTGCATTCAAGGAAACATCCGAAAGGATACACTGCAGGAAATCGCCTGCATTACATCCGCGGAAACTCATCACATCTTTGTTTGTACGAAGATCATTCAAATCATCAATGACATCGTACGCTTCACGTCCCGCACCTGCACCTGTATGTGTTGCAAAAAGCATAGAATCTTCGAGCATCTCTTTATTGATTGCAAAATTTGATGCTGTCAGATAATAATACGTATCATCCGTGCTGGAAATCGGAGTTCCTGCCACTTTATTCCGAGAATCCACAAATTTTCTCTGTGTTACGTCCGTTGCTTCGTTTGCCACAAACAAAACGTCTGCTGCATTTCCGTAACCGTCCACACTTCCTTCCTGTGTCAAAATACGGTTGAAAGCCTCTGCAAAAGTACGCACCCACTCATTGAGCTGTTCCTGATAATAAGGAACACCCTGATAATCGATAGCCGCGCCGATTGCAACATCTTTTCCGATACGGCTCGAATTCGGTTGCGATGCATTTTTTGTCAAATCGTCACTGAGTTCAAATACATATTGTGTGATATCTCCGTTATCATCATAAATAACCTTGAAGGTATCATAGTAAAACTCCTGATTACCGATTTGCATCACTCCGCCGTCATCTGACAATGTACATTTATTTAAATCTTTCAGGTAATCTGCCGTGACATCCACTGTCACTTCATTTTTTCCCGTATCTTGATTTCTTTCTATATTAGAAACAACGCCCTTGAACTGTTCGGCATTATTACCGTCACGCATTGCGATAAGCCCCTGAAGCTGACCGCCGATTAATGTGCTGGACATATAGAAATCATTTCCGTTTTTCCATTTGATATCAAACAAGCCAAGTGCATCCGACTGGTTATTTGCTTCGAAATTGGCTCTTGCCACGCATTCAAGTTCGTAATACTCACCACTATCCACGAGCATCTGACCGCCTGCAATCTGCACTACGTAACGTTTTGCACCTGTATCGCGGCCGTTATTCACATCGTAAACCGGTGTTTCTGTCACTTTAACATTTGTTACAAGCGATAACTTATCAATCAAAAGATCTCTTTGATCCCGCAACTCGTTTGCTGTTGTTCCTGTTAACTCAATGACGTTAATCTGCTGGTTAAGAGATGCAATTTCTCTGGCATAAGAGTTAATCTCATCCACTTTATTTTTAATCTCGGCATTGATATCCAACTGCATATTTTCAAGATTTTCTGCTACCGTATTGAAATAGTAAGCTAAATTGTTTGCAAACCCGATAAACTGAGACTTTGTCGTTGCATCACCGGCATTTTTCTGCACTTCTGCAAGAGCACTGTACATGTCATTGAAAATGGTTGTAAATCCTTCGATTGTTTTATCATCGGAAAACAAATCTTCAATCTGCTGCATGTAATACTGTTTTTCCTCGTACTCACCGATTTTATTGTTGTTATTCCAAAACTTAAAATCATAGAATGCATCTCTGTTACGATCAATGGAAATCGTATCAACACCGGAACCTGCACAGCCGTAAGTTGTATACGTACGGAGCGCGTCGCTTGCCTGCTGTGTTACTGTCTGTCTGGAATATCCTTCCGTCTCCACATTGGCAATGTTGTTACCTGTTGTGTTAAGCGCAGCATTCGCAGCCGTAAGTCCTGTATATGCAATGTTTAATCCAAAAAATGTGGAACCCATTTAGTTGCCCCCTTTTATGCTCCGAGCGTATTTAAAATGTGCTCAAGCATTTCGTCAATCACGTTAATGTAACGGCTGGATGCGTTGTAAGCATTTTGGAACTTGATCATGTTGTTAAGTTCCTCATCATCGGAAACACCGACAATCTGCTGACGCGCATACTCAGTAGAATCTACTGTCGCCTGTTCGTTTGAATAGATACTGTAGAATACAGCACCCGTATTTGCTACCTGGCTTACGATATTGGAATAGTAATCCACCAGATTCGTCTTCGTTGTCACATTCGGATTTAATGTGTATTCCGCAGTTTCAAATACCATCTGTAGATTCTGTGCTGTCTCATAGTCTTCCTTTGCATCTGTTTTTATAAATCCGAGTTTTGTCGGTTCTTTTACCAAATCCGGATTCACAATGAGATTGGAAATCGTAAACAGTGTATTCTCTTTTCCCTGTGCTGTATCTTCACGGACTAAGTTTCCGTTTTCATCATATTCATCACAACCGATTCTCTCAAAAAGCTGAAGAATGGAACCGTCTTCATTGCGAAGATAATCGCCGCCATCCTTAATCGCTGCATTTTCAAGAACCAAATTCATCTCAGATACAATATTGTGAATCAGGTTGTCAAATTCTGCCATGACATTCATAAGAATGGAAGAAGCAACCTCATCATTATATTTTTCCGCATCCTGAAGGTCTGTGTAATCCGCCCTGTGTGTTCCTCTTGCAAGGAGCATTCCTTTCAGGCTTCCGATATCTGTGTTAGCCTCTGTGGAGATCACGCGGGACATATCATAAACTTTACAGTTGTCAATTAAATATTTGAAGGTACCGTCTTCCTGAAGAACCTTCTTGGCATCTGTCAGCCAAAACGGTGTATAGAATCCTGTTTCCGGATCTGTATCCATTCCGATTTTGAAAGTCATCGCACGGTTCACAAGGATGTGTCCCTCAAACTTGACATTCAGGCCACCTTCCTGATCTTCTGTATAATCAACATTTCCTAATTTACCGAGCTCATCGAGAATCTTGTTACGCTCATCACGAAGGTCATTTGCCCTCTCGATTCCGCCGGCTTCAATACGGATAATATCGTTGTTTAGCTGGAACAGGCGATCTGCATAGTTGTTAATCTTGTCAACTTCACCCTTTAACTGAACGTTCAAGTTATCCTGATAATTGCAAAGAGCATCGTAAACATTGGTCGCCTGCTCTACAAACTGGCTCGAACGCTGAATCAAAAGCCCCTGCGTCACGGAACTGGCCGGCTGCTTTGCAAGCTCCTGGACCGCTTCCCAAAGATTGTTCAATGAATTACTAAAAGACTCTCCTTCCAATTCACCAAGAAGAGTCTCTATTTCAGTCAACGTATTGTATGATACTTCATAAAAAGCACTGCGCCCGGATTCTCTGCGGTATGTCTGGTCAAGAAATACATCTCTTACCTGACGGACGTCCGCATAGCTTACTCCGAGACCGATTTGCTGATTTGCAACCGCTTTCGGATTTACCCTTAAAGTATTATACTGTCTATCATTTAATAAAGTCTGCTGTCTGGTGTAGCCTACGGTATCTGCATTTGATAAGTTGTGGGCAACTGTATTTAATGCATTTTGTCCCGTTTGCAAACCGGACGCGCCGACATATAAACTTCCAAATAATGACATGTGATCACCTCGTAACTATTGTTTGGCATCAAATCTTCCGGATGGCACTCCCATCAGATTTCCGGCGCTTAATGCGCCCCTGTTGTACTCCGCAGTCTCCGGAGCTGCTTTTAAGCCCCGCACAATGTTTAAGTCAAATTCAACCAGTTCCAGTGCATTCTCTAAAAGTTCTTTGTTCTGCGCATTGATTCTGGCCATATTCTGCGTCGTCTCATGAAGTGCATCTTTTACTTCTGTAAGTCTCCGCTGCTCCGCAGGTCTTCCCGCGAGCATTTCGATTAATTTGCCAAGCTTTAACGTTTGAACATCCATGTTCATTACATTGGCAATATCTTGCATCGCAACCTCTCTCTGTTTGTCGAGAACATTGATGCGATCCACTTGTTTCTGCTCCTCTTCCGTGATGGCAGAAAGCGCTACAATATCGTTCGAAACGATAATGCGTGTTTTTTTCATGGATAAATCCAGCAGCGCCTTATATTCTTTATTCTCTTGTTCCAGAATGTCCATTAAGTTTTCCATCAAACTTGCCACTGGTTTTTCCTCTTTTCTTTTTCATTCCCCGGTTTCACTCGGGAAGCATGATATTTCTACCACGCCTCCCTATCCAAGAATCGAACTGTACTTTTCTAACAATTTGTCTGCGAAATCGCTGTCAGAAACGTCGTATGTTCCTCCCTGAACTGCTGTCTTAATCGGATCTACTAATTCAGCTCTCACATCCGCAGCAGAAGCAACTGCTTTCTTTGCTACCTGATAATCTTTGCCGAAACTTGAAATCTGCACAGCATCTGAAAAACCGGCTCTGGTTGGTTTTGCAGCACTCTTTACTTTTGTGTTGTTATAAAGCTGCGTCACCTGAGTATAAGCATCTATACGCATACATACTCCTCCTTCCGTGGTTTTTATACTTAATTTATCGGATGATTTCGCAAGAACTTTAGGGGGGTTTTTATTTTTTTCTATAATTTTAGAAAGAAACAGATGATTTGTTCGCGCACACTTTCGTTCCGCGAAAGACGCAGCGGTACTAATCTCAACTTCGTCTCGATAAGGACCGGCGTCTTTCAAGGGCGCTCACTAAATCATCTGTTTTTTCTCAAAACATATAAAAAGATAAAAATCAATTTTTGCGTAACGACAATTTTTGTTCAACAGAAGTATCACTCTCCCAGCACCTTCTCCAGTGCCTCCATACTGGACTTTCGCGGCTTTTTTACTTTGCCGAGAAAAATCCTGCGCACTCCTTCCGGTGTCATCTGTGCAAGCTCCGCGATTTTTTCGTAACTGTAACCGCGCTGTACTTTTGCTTTTTTCATCTCTTCAAGCGTCATAAATCTTCACTCCTTTACCATAGTAGACAACAGTTCCCTTTCTTCCGCACGGGCAGAAGCTTTCTCTTTTGTAAAAAAGTGAATATCATATTTAATTACATTATCGCCCGAAAAAACAATGACGTAAACCGTATTTTACAGTTTTCAATATATACTCGTAGTTTAATTTCACCTTAAACGGCGGCTGTGCCATTTTTTATAAACCCACATGGCTGCCACGGCATACAGCACTCCGAGCACAATTCCCCCGAGCACATCCGTCGGGTAATGCACCCCGAAATACAGACGCGAAAATGCCATAAAAAATGCGTAGGCAAGCGCCGGAATTCCCGCTTTTTTCGGCAACTGCCGAAACATCACCCAGGCCGTGGCAAACGCTGCGGTCGTATGTCCTGACGGGAATGAAAAATCATGAGGCCTGTCAATAAGAATGATTAGCCTGTCCATCACCTCGTATGGCCTCGTACGTGCCACGAGGGGTTTTATCAGCAAATTGGTGAAAATGAGGGAGAAAACAAGGGCTATTGCACTCATAACACCGACTTTTCTCGTCTTTTTAAACGCCAACATAAAGCAGGTAAGTGCAATCCAGATTAACCCCGCATTTCCCGATGTTGTTATAAATTGAAAGAGCGGAGTCAAAAACTCACTCCGCACATTTTCCTGTATCCACCATAAAATGTTGCCGTCAATGGATGACAAGATTGAAAGCATTTGTTCCATATCTAATCTATATACCTTTCTCTATTTCTTCCGAAAAATACTTGCCGATGCGGGCAATAAACTGCAATGCATCTTGCCTCATCTGCATCGGAAAAGAAGATAACACCGGAGCCGTCTCAAAACTGAGCACCTGATCATACCCTATCTTCCGAAGACCTCTGACAAACCCTTCCCAGTCTGTCGAAGGTTTGTTTTCACGCGTTTTTGTGAAAGTAAACGGAATCTGATGCAAGTCGGAAATCCCGTCATTATCATGCATATGAAGCACTTTCAAACGATAATCAAGCTTTGTCAAAAAATCTTCAAAATCAATTCCCACGAGATTAGCATGTCCCGTATCAAAACAAAAACCAAGTACCTGGGCATGATATTTTTCATTAAACCTATCTATTCTCTCTGCCGCCTTACGTGCATCACAGCAAGGTCCTTCCACAATATGCCCGGCAATCGTTTCGTACAAATTTTCAATACAGACGGTAATTCCCATCTCCTTTGCCATCGGCGCAATCGTATCAAGAAATTCCTCCGTACGCTGCCACTGCACCTCCTCCGAGCCGAGATATCTCGCAAGTTTAAACCCGTGCACCACTATGTTCGGACAACCGAAGTAAGCACAAATCTCCATACTTTTCGGAGCCACCTGCGTACGCAGATAATCGTTAATCTCCTTGTCAATTGTCGGGATATATACCGGATAAGGCATATGCATCTGATGAACTGTAATTCCGGCCTTTGCCGCCCCCTCTTTATGCGGTTTAAAGTATTCTTCAAGCTCCGATACCGTTTTATCAAAAAAATCATTTACCTGATTTTTATATAACATGGTATTTACCAGATAACTGTTCAGGCTGAAGTCCGCGCACGAAAATCCCGCCTTGGCAAGCGCTTCGAAACCCGCTGCCGGATTATCGTCTGTCACTATATTTTTTGTCTGTACACCTATTTTTAACATCATAATGTTTCCCTACTTATATTCTGTCAAAATAAAACGACGGCATATATTCATCATTAAAAAATTCAATCGGATTCTTTATTCCCATGTCACGAAGTTGCTTTTCTATTTCCCGATAATAAATATTGCAGATAAAAATCGCACAATCTTCCGGGATTTCTTTCAATGCCTCCGGCTCCCTTACCGTCAAACCGGAAAACTCCGTCCCCCACAGACGATTATTATTATCACACGTAAAAAGCGGCGGATATTTCTCTCCGTAGCATTTCATGTAATTGCGGCACATATTCCCCGCTCCGAACAAGACTCTGTGCGGATATTTTTGAAGAAGCTGCTCCAACTCAATCTGCCACTTAAAATAATTTCCGGTCGCTTTTGCCAGTTGCAAAAGCTGCGGACGCAAAATCGGCGAAAATGCCGCTGCCGTATCCGAAAGATCCAAAATCAAATCACCGTCAAAATCAATTTCGCGAAGCCCCCGAAGCAGACTGAGCCAGTCTGTCCGGTTACTTCCCTTTTGCACACATGTAAACGGTAGCATAGCGCCTTCTTTTTGACCGTCACAGTCCGAAAGAACCACTGCATCCAACCGTTTCCCAAGCACCTTTATCATCTCATACATATTCTGTCCGCACAGACTTGCTGTTCCGACATGCAGACAAAAACCAAAGCACTCCGCTCCTGCCTCTTTATTGAGTGCATCTATCTGCTCGCAGGCTTGTACAGGATCGGAATACAGGCCGCGCACCAAATGTCCTCCGACATCCTTGCACTGGTTTTCCAAAAGAATTTTTATTCCGTATGCTTTCGCTTTTTCAGCAAGCAACATTGCCGGAAAAAGAGGACGCACAATCAATTTTTTCACGCCGTAATCTGCACATATACGAAGACTTTGCTCTGCAAGTTCTTTCATTTTTCCGCCTGCATCCACACACTTTGTACCCGGCATATAATAAGGCGCATAAGCAACCGGCAAAGACAAATCCGTCGTCTTACAGGCGCGAAGCACCCCTTCCGCCAAATTTAACATTTCCGTTTCAGACGGCTCTTTGCCATTTTCTAATTCTTGCGCAGAACACAAGGCCGGAAGCTGCAAAAGCACCTGAGAGATCCCGGCTTTTTTCATATCTTCACACCCCTGCTTCGGGCGTCTTTTGTCTACAATACCTTTTACTGAATATACAACATTCATACCTATTTCCCACTTTCCTGCAGTCAAAGCAGTTTTTTCTCTATTAACGCCTTAATCTTCGTGGAACTCGTCTGCTCTGTATAAGGGAAAAATACAAGATCCGCTCCGTGCTTTGCAAGAAATTCTTTTTCTGCCAGCCACTCCGGATTATCCACGTAATCGCTGCCCGAAAACTGACAGTCAAAATGATACATTCGCCACGCATCTCTTGTTCCGCCGTAGTTTTCCGGAATCGCCACCACTTCATCCACATAACGACAGGAAGCAACCATCTCCATACGTTCTTCAAGCGGAATAAACGGTCTCTTATTCTTGATTTTCTCTACACGCTCATCCGGAACAACACCGACAATCAAGTACTCACACTGTTCTTTTGCACGCTTAAACATATTCAGATGACCGATATGGAACAAATCGAACACGCCGGCAACATAACCTGTTTTGTACTTTTTAGGAACTTTCTCAACAGAACCCGAAACCACCTCTGTCGATACAGGGTTTCTTTTTCTCGGATAGTCTTTGCCCGAATCATAAATACTGTAATCCGTGACACCGCTTTTTTCCAATTGCTTTGCCACCGACAAATAATTCTTAATACAAATAATTACCTTATACTCATCCAAAGACATCTCTTCCAATATTTTCGGCGAACAAATCTTTACACCGCCGAGTTCGCTTCCCCATACCGTTTCCCTGTTGTCTATGATTGCATACACCGGATAATCATTTCCGTACAATTCCAAAAAACGCTTCGCGAAATTTCCGGATCCGAACAGTATCAGTTTCTTTTTCTCAACATTCCGGAAAATATCCACAAAAAGTCTCTGATATTCATCTCCCGAATAATTTATCCTCTGCCTGTTTGAATTAACTGTATCCGGATTTTTTCTGCATTTTTCATGGTACAGACGAAGTTCCTTTCTGTTTAAAAGTTCATTTAAAAAATCACTTTCTAATTTCTGCCATATCTGCGCAGTTTCGTATATTCCATACCGCCTAAGCAACTCCTCACGCGAAATCATTTTCTGAAGTCCCGGATCTTTAGCGAAAAAGCTTCCGATCATACGCCATATCAAAACATTGGCAGGGCAATTATCCACACAGAATTCCTGGTCGAAAAATACGTATTCCCCATCCACATAAAAACTGTTCAGCGGAACAAAATCCATATATCCCTTTGCCAGAACTGCACCCTGACCGTCACCACAATCCTCTTTTACCACATCCGAGGTTTTGAAAATAAGATCCCTGAAACAATCCATCTCTTTCAAAAAAGCCTCTTTGTCTTTATGTAAAAGATTTTTCAGATGCTTTTGTCCGGTTTCATATGCCATAAAAGGCATTTGATATACTCCGTCTTGCATTTTAGCCTCTACCACTGCAATTCCTCTGGCCTTAAGCTGTTCTGCGTGGCAAAGAAGCTTTTGCACCTTTTCCTGCCCCTCCTCATAAAGAGGTTTTTTATATACTGTTTTGTCCGCACCGATCACTGTCTGCATCGCCTCAGACCTTCCGCGCTCCGATGAATTCGTTACATGAAGCACTTTTGTTTGTTTTTCTGTCTGCGAACATTCAATTAAATACGCATTCGCCGTTTGATGGAACATGTCGTTTTCCACCAATCCTTCATACAGTCCTTCTTCCTCCAAAAACACTGTATCCGGATAATTGTAAGTAGGAAACACGCGATTTACCAATTCTTCATTCGGCAAATAATCTTCCGAAAAAATCAGCGCCGGATTGTCGATATCCGATAACACGGAATAAAAATGCATGTAATTCCAGCCGGAAGCCGCCAACATTTTTTTCAGTTCCGCCTTACTGTACATTCTTCCCTCAAACGTATCCTGTGCCTTGTTGTAAGCACGGCGGTATCCCTCAATTCCGTCAAAATTCCGATTTGTATATGGGTCTCTGTCCCCGCAAAAATATCTAGTTCCGAAGCGGTTGTCAGCACAAAGCAAAAGTACACCTTCCGGCTTTATGACACTCATAAAAGCAGCAATTAACTGCTCCGGCTCTTTTTCTTTTTCAAGCACACGGTCTGCCAGCACATAGTCAAAAGATGCTGCATGTTCTCTCTGCCAACTCTCTTCAAAAAGCTGCCGTTTTTCCGCACATTCAACCCTGCAACCTTTCTCTTCAAGCACCTCTGTCAGTACATGTTCCGTAGCGCCGACAAATAAAACTCTGCTTCCCGGCTTAAAGTCGTACCAATTTATTAACCCTTTCGGAATTTCTCTGATAATATCTTCAGCAACGTTCATCTCTAACTCCACTTATCTATTTCAGCCAATTTTTCACAATTTCGTCCACCCGGAGAACATGGCAAAATCCACATTTTTCTACCGCCTGATACATCTCATATTGGCTTTTTGAGGCAACCGCTATAATCACAACCGCTGTTTCTCTCCACTCCGCAAACTGCGTCACTTCCTTTACCGGAAGACCCATGCACTCTTCCTGCCCGTCCGAAAGGGCAGTTACCGCAAAGCAACTAACCGCCGCTCCGTTTTCCGCCATCTTTTCTGCAAGACGCTGTCCGATTTTTCCCGCTCCGTATATAATTACTTGCGGATAACTCTTTATATAGTCCAGCCATGCATTGATGTAAATGTTTTCATTTTCAAATCTACAATGTTTCAACCGAAGGTCATCCATGTTTTTGGCTGTAGCTTTGAAGAATTCATTGAAGTTCTCCTCCATGGCACGCAGTTTCTTCCATACCATCGGCCAAAACGCAGCTTCACAAACTCTACCTGCTTTTCGATCCGCAGCGAACTCCTCTGCCATCTTCTGCAAAAATACATACTGATAATTTGAGGCAATCCTGTGATAATGATTAAAATAATCTCTGTACTTCGTTGCTACAAAATGTTGCTCTAAGCTAACTTCTTTTTCCAGCACCTTTGCAAGTTTTTCTTCTGCCCAATGGTATTCTTCGAAAACACAATATAATTTATCCGGATTATTCATGGATGATCCCGCATTATCCATCCGGTAATGAAGCACCGCCTCCGGAATACAATACACCTTTTCTGCATTCGCCCAATTCTGAAGCGCAAAGGAAATATCCTGATAAGACGCTCCCGGCGTTTCGTGAAAACGGATATTATTTTTAATCAAAAACTCTCTTTTATAGAGACAGGACCAAATCGTGTCCGCCAAGTCTAACAGCTGCGGATACTCCTTTGCAGAAAACACTTCCTTCTGCGGAAACTTTACAAGACGGTCGGAATGCTCATCCCCTTTTTGAGTATATCTGAAATACTCTCCCTTTACGACATCCGCACCGCTCTCCTGCGCTGCCTGATATAATCTTTCAATCATATAAGGCTCCGCAAAATCATCGCTCTCCAAAATTGCAACGTAATCACCCGTCGCTGCATCGAGAGCCACGTTCATGTTATTTCCGTAACCGGTATTTACTTTATGTATCGCCTTAACACGTGCATCTTTCGCCACGTAAGCATCAATGATGGCACCGCTTTGATCCGTCGAACCGTCATCGGCACAGATAATTTCAATATCTTCAAAACTCTGTTCAAGCAGACTGTCAAGGCATTGTTCTAAATATGTTTCTACATTAAAAATCGGAACTAATACAGAAATTTTTGCCATTAACTTTTCTCCTTTTTCTCTGTTACATTTGCAATGTAATCGGTTCAATCCACAAAATCTTCTCTTTCGGAATCAGCTCATTTACGAGTTCCGATTTTATTTCTTCTGCCACTTCCTGTTTTTTCACCGCTATAAGGATATAATCATATTCCGCTTTTTCTATTTCTTCCGGCGTTCCGATCTGATATCCCGAATCGGTGTACTCCATCCATTTTTTATCCACCCAAAGCACAATGTTGCTTTGCACATCCGATTTCATCTGCACATAAAAATCTTTTCCTACAGCACCGGCTCCATATAAAACAATCCGCTTCCCCCGCAAATCAACATTCGGCTGATACAAATATTGTATCATTCGTGCTTCCGGATGCAATCCCATCCACTTTGGAATAATCCGTAATCTGGAAACAAGAAACATCTGCAGCTGCCTCATCAAAGATTCTTTCTTCGGATGATTTCCGAATGCTGTTTCTAACGATTTATAAAAAAGATACAAATTGTGCAACATATCCGGATGTACGGAATTGACTGCCGAACCGCTGCGAAGGCGATACTCATAATAAGGCGCATGCGTTACCCGGATTGACTTACATTTTAACATATAGTGTAGCATAAGAGCTCTGTCTTCATCGTAAAACAGGCGCGAATCCGGAACTTCTATCACGTCTTTCATTATTTGGGTACGATACAATTTCCCCACTAAAAAAGGAAGAAGTCCGTCTTTAAAACTCCCTTTTATCATCATTACATTTTCAAAAAAATAATCCAGTTCTTCCGGCGTATGATATATTCCTTCCGGAAGTGCGTCAACCCTTATTGTCTCTTCTCCATTCAGTCGTTTATATATACACCCCGAAGTAACAACATCGCATTGCCCGATCTCGCGCACCAAAAACTGCACCATTTCCGAAGAAACCGCATCATCTGCATCGACAAAACAAATGTATTCTCCCTCTGCTATCTGTACACCGTTTTTTCTGGCTGCAGCCGCCCCCTGATTCTCCTGATGAAGCACGCAAACTCTTGCATCTTTCTTTGCATAGGAATCGCATATCTTACCGGAATCATCTTTAGAACCGTCATCCACGAGAATTACCTGCAAATTCGTATGGGTTTGTGCCAAAATGCTGTCTACACAATCAGGCAAATATTCTTCCACGTTGTAAACCGGTACTACTACACTTACTAATTTTTGATTCATACTTCTTTCCCATCTATGATATCTGATATAAATTGCGCCGCACGCTCGCTGGCATGACCGTCTTCGTGAACACCGTACGACTCAAGAAATGCCGAAACACTTCTATGATAACTTTTCTCATCAAACTGCTTTATTATCCGTTCCAAGTCCTTATTGGTTTCTGCAATAGGAAACGGAAGAGTATCAAAATCGAGTAACAAATCTCTTTCTTTTCCGATATATTCTTTTTTGTCAGATGCATACAAAAACACCGGTTTTCCGACAAATGAAGCCTCGAACATAATACTTGAATAATCTGTCATAAGAATATCTGATGCTGCTACCAATTCCTGGCTATCCCCATACATCGTCGCGTCTATCACAAAATCCTGTTTTTCTATGGTCTTACTATATTTTGCAATACTCGGATGTAAGCGCAAAAATATGTTCCATTCTCCGCCAAAACGCGTTTCCAAAGCCTTCTTTAATTGCCCGAAATCAACATCAGTTCCTTTCATCTCAGGAACTGATGCTCCCTGCTTTGTCAAATCATAACGAAACGTCGGTGCATACAGCAAGGTATGGCACTTCTTGTCGATTCCATAATATTCATATACTGCTACTTTATTATCTTTTTCACAGAATAAAACATCCGATCGCGGAGATCCAATTCTCAAAAAATTTTTATCAAACTTAAACCCTCTTCTACAACTTTCTTCATCAAACGAACTACCAACAATAATATAATCCATCAATTTGCTATTGTAAGTAAATTCAGAAAATAGTCTTTCATTTCTAACCAAAACAGGGTCTTCCAAAGCAAATTTTTTCAGCGTAATACTTGCCCAATGTTTTGTTTGAATAAATATCTGCTCTTCCCGTTTTATTATATAATCCGGCACACACAAATCCCATATCCAGACTTTTGCTGTTTCCAATTCATATACGCATTTTTTCCAATTTCCGGCATATACATTTCTGACACCATCGAACAATTTTTTCGACAAATCTTTGGTAATCCAAACAATATCTAGATCTTTTCTTATTTTTAACAGTTGTTCTACAATAGGCTTCTGATGCCCTCCATAACTATCGTTTAATACAATTTTATTAGTGTTGACAGAGAGAGCGGAACATTCCTTCGCAAATCTTTCACGCCTTTCCCTATCGTGCACTTCCGCACAATAAGCTACGCCTAAGGACCTCTTTTCATTCACTTCCATGTATGGCAATATGAATGTCTGATTGTATCCGTTTCCTGCAAGTTGATTCCTTATCTCTTTGTACGAATTGGAACTGCAAATCAAAATCACCACTTCATTCGGATCATATTTTTTAAAATCATCAAAAGAAATAATGATACTTTTTCCACCTTTTTTTCCAAAGGCTTCCGCCTGATATTCTTCAATCCTCCTACCATGCTTTCTGCTATCATTATCAACAAGTACTTCTAGTTCTATTTTCCCGTTATATCTTGTCCAAAAAAGATCTGTCCATATTCCGGCCCCAAAAAGAATAACTTTTTTATTCCTAATGTTCTTTTCAAATTCACTCCACGTTTGCCCGCTTAATTCCGCTTCTTTTTCTATATCAGGATTTTTTTTCAATAAATTATCCAATTTTCCCATGAATCATCTCCTAACAGCATCATCATTTTTCAATCCTTAGTGCCTCAATAACCCTCTCGCAATTATGGTCATCTTTCCAAGTACGCAATTTTATTTACAACTCTAGCAGATGCATAACCGTCATCTACGCAGCCCTTTGAGGCAATAAAATCGTTTACTTCTTTTTCATATGTTTCTATATCAAATGAAAGAATTGCATCTTCCAATTCCGCATTTGTCTTTGCAATCGGAAACGGTGTTGTTTCAAGTGGATAATAGAACCCCGTTGTGGTTTCATACTGTTGTAAATTCGGTGCAAAAACAATCCCCGGCTTTTGCGTTAATACATAATCAAATATCCAGGATGAATAATCCGTAATAGCCAAATCACACGCCAACATAAGTTCCTGTATATCTTTCCACTTATTTCCGTCCAAGACATAATCGCTGTTTATCGATGCTTTTTTTACCCTCGCATCCCTTGGATGTAACCGGTTTAAAATAACCCACTCACCGCCAAATCTTATCTGCAATGCCTTTCGTAACGCTTCAAAATCAACCATTTCTTCCCCGCTGCTTTTTTCACTGTAGGTCGGTGCATACATTGCCAGCCGGATGTGCTCTTTTAATCCGAAAAAAGAATAAATCTTTTTTACAATCTCTTTGCGCTCTTTTTCATTTTCCTTTGTCGAAAATAAGATATCATTTCTCGGATGTCCGTACTTTAATATCTCTGTATCGGCCCAAAAAGAAGTACGGTATACCTCATCTTCAAAATCACTGTTCGAAATAATATAGTCCGTCATTTTAGCCGAAAAATCGCCTCTTTTATTTCTTCTTGCCGTTCTGTTCGAATCTTTTCCTATTCTTTTTATTCCCAAAGAACCGTGCATCGTCTGTATATAAATCTGACCGCGCTTCTTTTTTACCGGATACTTCGGAATATTAAATGCATTATCCACACAAACTTTAGATGTATAAAGTGTTTTGTAGTATCTCCACGTCCCTATCCTGACAGCCTCCACGTTCTCAGGAAGCGTTTCCTTATCACTGTCATCAAAAACAACCCATTTCGGATCGATATCCGAATGATTTTTCCGTATTTCCTCACAAATATATTTTGGATTACATGTATATGTCCCCTGGAATGTATAGAATAAAACCCGATTCTTGTGAATAGGAAAAAAATTTCTTATCCAGATACAGAAAGTCCCTATCAGATTTGGTTTCATATATTTCTTTTTTATAAGCAAGTAAGATTTTATTTTCTCAAACGTCATACCTTTTACCTAAACTGGGTCAAAAATTCTTCTATCGCTTCACGGTTTACCTTAATATCCGTCACAATATCAGAATTTATCGTCGTCTCTAAATTATCCAGATCATCTCTTCGTATTATCGGAATATTATTTGTTTCATGAAATCCTTCCGCACGCTGGTCTATAGAAACAATCATACTTCTGCAATTATGCTGAAGAGCATAAATCCCTCCATGCAATCTTGTTCCGACATAATCGATATTTCCCTCGTTCAATAATTGCGCATACTTTTCCAAAGAATAAATGCATGTTACCCCTTCCGTCTCTTCCAATTCCTTTAAATAACGTCCGTCTACAACCGTTTGTATCCATACATATATTTCTTTATAATTTTTTCTCAGGCACGAAATCATTTTCTTATCTGCCTCCGGATTCTTTTGCGAATAATATCCGCTTACACTGAAAATAACCCTATCTGCCTTTTTCTTCGGAATCTTCTCACACTTTTCTTTTGTAAATCCCCACAACGTCGGGCATCCGGTGTTAATAGCCCTAAACCCCAGATCTTCCACCACTTTCTTCGTCGCATCATCTCTTACACTATGCTTATAGTCCGGCGACAAAATTTTCTTGTATATCTTTTCCGTATACTTGTTAGGTTTCTCATAATCCGATACTTTTCCGACGCCGACCAAAATAGAGTCCTTGTACAAACATGCATTTACCGGATTCAGCATCCACTGCGGGTTTACCCTCTTCAAATTATCCAGTAACAAGTTGGTTCCGCAAATAAATTTATAATCTGCCCAGTCGCACAAACGCTCTACCTTAATATCTCTTTTCAGAAAGAGTTGCAATGCCGAATAGTTTGCCACATGGGTCCCCATCCGAAACACAAGCGCCTCCTCCAATATTTCGCGCAAACCTGTTTTTACATCAGACAGAATAATTTCGTCCCCTAAATTCGATGTTGAAATCGCTGTGTCGAACAATAATATTTGTTTCATCTTATTCTCCATCCATATCCCACATAAGTATATAATTCATATCTTGTATATTCGAAATAACTTCTTTGGTATTTTTCTTACTTACCGCCACAATCATGCAGCTTCCTTTCGGAACATCAGACAGCCTGTATATCGGTTCTCCGAAATATTGTTCTGGCGTATCATCCGAATGATCAGAGATAACAAAACCTTTAAACTCCCGGATCAAATACTTATAGGACCACCACATATTTCCCGCCAGCAATCCTGCTCCGAATATGTAAATCTCCGGATTATCCTCCAAAAACTTCTTAATCTCTTTTTTTTCACATCCGTACTTTGCAAAACGTTTTGCCGCAAATCCTATACATTTCTCAACTTCGCCTGCTCCGTTTTCCTCATTCTCCAAATCCACATATTCTTTGATGATACTAATATCATACGAAGAATTTTTCTCCAGATAATCCAATAAAACAACCAATTGCTCTTTTCCGTACTTGTCCACATTTAAGCTCTTCTTTTTCAAAATCGGGACGGAATATTTTATAATATTAATATCTGCCCCGGAAAAAATATCATAATCACTTGTCTGTGCAAAAGCACTGTATTTGTATCCTCTGTCAATAAGAAATGCAAAGAGACCTCTTTCAAAACAGGAACAAATTTCTAAATAGCTTCCTTTTTCCAAAAACAGAAGATTGGTATACAAATACTCATAAAGTGCATCTTCTTCCATAATCTTTTTCCTAAAAACCAAAAAATAGGACTCTAAATAGGAATATACTTCTCTGTCAACGTACCGGATGCCCCAAAAATCTGCAGGTTTCTTTTCCATTTTATCAAATATGCTTTTAAATGATACAAACGGGCCAAAAAAACTGCCGTTACACAGAACCACTTCATCCCATTTTTTTAAAGAAGTTTTTCCCAACTCATTTACGATAAAATCTGCATAAGCACCGCCGTCATACCCCGTATTATCTCTTATAAAAACCTTTTCGCCGTACGATTTCAACATCTCCAAAGTATCATTATTTACTTTACCGTTGACAACAATATACAAACTTGTTACAACCGCATCTAATTCTTTCAGAAGATACTCCTCACATCTTTCTATCGTCCCTTTTTCATTGTAAAAGCAAAAAATACCCAGTCTTCTTTGCACAAAACATTCCTACTCTCTATAATGTTTATTTATAAATATTTCTATATCAAGAAAATCTTCATAACACTCATTTATTTTTTGGTCTGACCAATTCCACCATTCAATTTTGTTAAGTTTTTCAATTTGGTCTTCCTTAAATCTATATCCGATAATTTTAGCAGGTACACCGGCAACTATTGCATAATCCGGAACATCCTTTGTTATAATTGCTCCGGCCGCAGCCCTTACCCCGTTTCCGATTTTCACTCCATTGGTCAATATAACATTTTTCCCGAGCCAAACATCGTTTCCAATTTCAAACTTCTTATTAAAATCTTCAAATTTATATTTCTGAGCGGTTATTTCTTTTGCTACCGCCTTTGAATATATAAAGTTAGAATTTGTGACCAAATTCAAGGGATGATTCCATACAACATCCGTCCCCGGAGCAAATGAACAGAAGGAACCTACGCTTTTCACTTTACTATTCTGCTTTGCCAACGGACCGTATGAATTTTTTCCTATAATTGTAACTGCTTCTTTTTCCTTTTCGCCGAATATTTTGCAAATATCCGATTCATTATTTATCCCTTCTATTTCCCTTAAAATATCCGGATTATCTGATGTGCACAATACACATATGTTTTTTTCTCTTCTAATGCCGAAACCGGCTTTACGGCCGGATTATATTTGCACAACTGGTTATCAAAAATACCTATCTCCTGTATCCCGAAATTATCATTTAAAATACGCTTTGTCATCATTTCCATTTCCCCAAACGGTACAATGGCAAACTTTGGAAGCTTCCCCCCATCTTCCGAATACATATCAAGTTTCTTCTGAATCGCAAATCTTATTTGCCCGTATTCACTCATTTTATACTCCTAACTCCAACTTTGAAACCGGATGCACTTTTCTTTTCTCAACCGGAGGAGGCGTCATATAGTCACCGTATATAAACGTCAGCCACTCATCGTAATTACGGATACCCCAAAATTTATGTCCTTCAAACTCATATTCACACAAATTTTCAAACCATTCTTTTTTGTAACCATATAACTTACTTGTCATAGGCCACATGAGTTGTCTGGCATATCCCGTTTCCTTCCGGTTGCATTTTACAATCATTTTTTCGTAATATGAAAAAACCTTCTTCTCCGGAATCCTGTTTATCACCCGGAACCAACCCCTCATAAATTTTCTTTTATCCGCTGTTTTGCCGACTTCCGACCACAGAATTTTTCTCACACAAAAGCATTTAAAATTAAAAAAAGCTCTTCCGATATATGTTTTAGGAATATTATCAATCGGAAAAATATCTACAAAAACACCTTGTTCATATGGCATGTGTTCCTGATGTTCTCTCAAGAACAAGGTATCTTTTCTTCTCACTTTACCGTATCCCCAACGGTATCCTCTTGTATTGCGATTATCCTGAAAATAAAAGCGGTCTTTATCAAGTTCTTTTTCGCATGCTTTACAAAATTTTTCATATTCCGGGCGTAACATTGCAACATCTGCGTCATCATCCCATGCGATAAAACCTTTCTCTCTGACGGCTCCTAATAACGTTCCGCCGAATATCGTATACTTAATGTCATGTTTTCTGCAGATTCTATCTATCTCAACCAACATTTCCAATTCGATTTTCTGTAATTTTTTTAAGGAAATCGCATCAATTTCTATCATAATTACCTCTTCTTACAAATACTTCTCCGGCTCATTCAAAAACACATCCGTAATCCCCTGCTTTTCAAGCATCGCCAAATCCAAACGCGTTCCTGTCGGCTTTTCCGGATACAAATGACCGCTAAACCATGCTCTGACCGGTATTGTTTTATCTATTTTTGTAAGTTCTTCCGGATCCAAATCCATTCCTCTCCAAAACGGATGAAGCGCATTTGCTCCGCAGCCACCTTGCATTTTATACAAACAATCGGATAATTTCCGGTCAAGAATTCCGATCTGCGCGGACGGAACAAGTTCTCTGATTTTTTTCGCCGAATGCGCGTAAAATGTCGAATATATTACATGTTCTTCCAAATTTCTCTGCCTGATTAACTCTGTAATCATCTCTTCCATTCCTTCATAGCGGAAGACACTGTTTTTTAACTCTATATTCAGCAAAAGTCCGCCGCGCATAGAATCTTCCAAAAGATCAAGCACTTCCTCTATCGTCGGAATTCTCTGCTTTTTGCTGCATTTCAGCGTGCGCAGCTGCTCAAGCGTAAAATCTCTGACATTTCCGTGACCGTTTGTTGTCCTGTCCACCTTTTCATCATGAATCACGACCATGCGGTTATCTTTGGTTAACTGTATATCCAGCTCGATACCGGTCAGGCCTTTGATCTGCATCGCCTTCTCTAATGCGAGCAGCGTATTTTCCGGATACATCTGACTGCATCCTCTGTGCGCCCAGATTTTCATTTTCTCTCCTCTAAAAACTTCTCCATCAATTCCGCCATCGCAATCACTTCGCTACGCGTCAATTTAAAATCATTTTTATGTGTCTTGCCGTCATTGAGCATAAATAAAAATTCGCTGATTTCATAACGGAGACCATCTCCCAAAAACAGTTCCGAATACTTGTCCACTCTGGAGGCATCTTCATAATGTACCTCAAAATAAGATGTCTTCCACCAAGGCGCTTCACAAACTATGTAACCTTTTGTACCGGAAATAAGCAATCTACCTTCCGATTTCACTCCCAAACCACAAGTAGCAGTTGCAAGTCCGTTGGCAAATTTAAAGCTTGCCCTTGTAAATACATCCAATCCATTTTTGTCACAAATCGAATCAAATTCCAGTTTCTCATACTCTGTACCAAAGAGTTTTAAAATCGGAAGGATCACATAACTTCCCAGCTCCGTGAAACTTCCGCCGAATTCTACATCTGTCAATTCTCTGGAATCCCGTTTTTCCAGCTTAGTAAAACACGCCTCCACATTCCGGATACTTCCGATCATTCCGCTGCACGCAATACCAAGCAACTTCTGAAATCCCGGACAATACGCCGTCTTGATTCCTTCAAACAAAATCAAATTGTGTTCTTTGGCATACGCAAACAATTCTTCCGCCTGTTCTTTCTTCAGCACCATCGGTTTTTCGCATAATACATGTTTACCGTGTTCCAAAGACTCTTTAATGTATCCGTAATGCGTCTCATGCGGTGTCGCAATATACACTACATCCACAGCATCAAAAAATTCTTCTTTTTTGGCATAGGCTTCGATTTGCCATTTCTCGGCAAATTTTCTTGCACTCTCAATATTCGGATTATACACGCCCTGTGTACTGACACCGCTGACAAGCTTCGCCTCCGGAACAAAACGGTTTGCAATACGTCCGCTTCCGATAATTCCAATCCGCTGAATATGTCTGGTCTGTTCGCGGAGCATGGTACTGGAAATATTTTTTGTGCGTTCCAAATAAACTACTTTACAGTAGTCACTCAGATAATCAAAATATCCTTCCCAGTCAGAGCCTACGGTAAAAATATCAATATTATATTTCTTAATATCATTAAACTTCTGCCCCGGGCTCTCCTCGATAATGATTTCGTCCGCAAATCCGCTCTTTTTGATATTCTCAATACGGGTCACAAGAGAATCCACCACATTCAGTTTTCCTCTGGTGCGGTCGTAATTTTCCGTAGTTACTCCTACAATCAAATAATCCCCAAGTTCTTTTGCACGCTGGAGCAATCTGTAATGCCCCTCATGAAAAAGGTCAAATGTTCCGTATGTAATTACCTTTACCATAACTCCACCTTCTTTACATCTTTGTCTTTATGTATGCGTATATCTTTTCCCCTGCAGTTCCGTCGCCGTTTGCCGCCACTTTGGCAAATGCTTTTTTCTGTCTTTCGCTGTCATGCGCCTGTCCTTGCACTCTTCCGTCCAAAAACTGCGCTAACGTATTAAATGCATTCTCGGTTCCTGCATATTGCAACCACTCGGAGAATTCCGAAAAACCTGCCACATTTTTCAGTAAATCATCATACTCAAATGTGATCGGCACTTCTTCGCATTCCCCGGTCTCTATATTGACTTTATACAGACGTCTTTGTATATCCGAATAAAGTAAAAAGACAGGGCCGTCCACCCGGCGCACAAACATAGTTGCAAGCATCGAAGTATAATAGCCGTTCTCAGCCTGCTCTATCATATTTATATCCGGCTTCCATTCACTGCACACACCGGTTTCTTTATCAATCCGGACAAACCTATTTCCCCAGTACGGTGCCAATACTGCATATCTGCCATAACTTGCCACTTTTCCGAACGGTCTGACATTGCACTCAAATCCAAGAGGCCTCTGTTTACAGACAAAACCGTCCACAGCCACGGAGTACTCTTTCCGTGTTCCCTGTTCCGGGTTCCAACAAACGATTTTCGTTCCGACAAACGGAGTAATCCATATCTCGTTTCCGTCTGCCACAACAAACTGACCGCCGCTTTCCGGTCCTGCACCTGTTGTTAAAACCTGCACCTGCATAGTTTCTGCATCAATTGCAAGAATTTTATCATCCACCGGTGACGTAATCATGAGGAAATTGTTCCATACACACTGTCCGCCCTGTCGACGGTCTCCATCCACCGTTTGTATAAAAAAGTCATTCCATCCGTCAATATAATCCACCTTATCTTTGATTATATCATAACGAACGATAGACGGATAAAAAATCGGAACCAAAAATATATAATTTCCTATTAACCATGAAGCCGCAAAGGCTCCCGCTTTTTCAATTTTTCTGTCAAGAGGTATTCTTTTTACTATTTTCTTATCTTCTAAAACCAAAATGTCCTGCGCATTTTGCGGACAAACAAAGATTTTCCCGTCTGCTTCAATTACATTCCGGTAATAATCGCCTCCGGCATAGTCATTCAGATTACAATAAAATTCATAATGGTAATTTCCATCCGGAGAATAATACAATTTATTCCCCTGCGTAATCCTCCAACGGTCAAATCCGATTGGGTAAAATTGTTTGATAATTTCGCCCCGCCAGTCCTCCTCCTTCGGCAACGAATGAATATTATTATTTAAAACAAATATCTCTTTTCCGGCCAAACCGAACAGTGACACAACCGACGTCGCCGAGTCGCCTATGTATGCATCGCAAAGCGCTATCGTCTTTTCCATATCCGGAGTATCATCATAAATACCTACGTTGTTTTGCATAAAGTATCTCTTTAGGCTGTCATAAACCGGACGATACGGTTTACGCATGGAATCAAATGTTGATTCCAGCAGCGGGTGTGGGCGCCAAAGAAGGCACGCATCCTCTCTGTTTGCAAAACATTTGAAAACATAATCCATTTTCATCAAAAACCGGCGCGTATCCCCGAGCATTCCGTTAATACTCGTATTATAAAAATAAACCTTTTTCCCACGCATTTTTTCTTCCCACGCCTTCGGTGGCTGCGGCGGATTATTGCAAAGCCCCAGGACGCGATCGAATTTCGGAGAACCAAACGGAAGAATCTTCTCTCTCGGTATTGCCGGATCAATAAAGTTTTTGTATTTGTCCGCCTGCACAACCATATAATCCACATGCAAATAGGCACTGCAAAGTGATTGTCCGTCTCCCATACCTCCGGAAGTCGAATAGTACGGAACATAAACGAGCATGTCTGTATATTTTTTCAATTCAAAAGAATAGAAGCGCGGATGAACACTTGTAACATAATTTCCGTGATCATAAGGATTATGGATAAAAACTGCATCCGGATGTATCTCTTCTAACGGATAATCATTATAATGCGTGGTCTTCACATACTCCGGAAAATCATCTCCCTCATAATGATATACTTTCAAATTCCCCTCCGGATCCTTTTCATAATAAGGAATCGGAACCACATATGCATCACATTCCGGATCTGCATCCGCTGCCATCCATATGCTTTCGAGCGAATCCCACATAGATGCCTTGTACGGAAGAAAAACAACCTCTTTGCGCACGGCAATGTCCTTACGGATACTTTCCGATACATCCGCTAAAAGCCTGTCCATCGCGCCGAAAACTACATCCACATCCGCCGGCGCATTGTTTTGTACCATCTCGAATACTTGAAATACGAGTTCGCAATATTCTTCCAACATTTTTACCGTCGAAAAGCCTTCTCCCTCCGACTGCTCAATAATGGTTCCAATCTGTATCGCTCCCTGCTGAGATTGCTGCAATAAATCAAGCACAGACGCATACTCCTGCTTTTTCAGCAGGATTCTGATATGCTCCTGTGCTTTTTTTAATAAATTCGCAATCTCGATGATCGAGTCTTTCTGTACTTTTCTCATATCCGGGCATCCTTTCCCTAATCTCTTCTAATATGTATCGGCTTTTTTTCGCATTTACATTAGTTTCAGATGCCTTTTCTGCTTTATTTTACTACTATACCTCGTAGTAGGCCAAAATCTGCTCTTTCGTAATATGGGCATAACTTTCATTTGCCGTCACCATTCGGTGAATCTCTTCCGGATCGGGAACTAACGACTTTAATGTACGAACCATGGCTACCAGACCTTTTTCCATTCCTTTCTCCATTCCTTTCTCCATTCCTTCCTTCATTCCCTTTTCCATGCCCTCGTCTATTATCTCCTGCAACATCCAACACATATCAACACTCTCCCCTTTCTCTTCCTTTTCTTTTACTGTTTCTGTGTATAAATTTCTATAGCGGTCATCTTTTGTAAAAACCGAAAGCAAATCCAGTACAGCCTCTACGTGACAAACTTCCCCCAGTTCTTCTTTTCTCAAAGTATTTCGTTTCAGCCTCCGATCTTTAAAAAATCGGGCCACCATCTTAAAATCGCTTGTAAACTGTTCAATTACATTATCACTTAAAAATGCCACATCGTAAACCCGTATTTTGTAATCCTCCACATACTGCGCAAGTTTCTCGGGCAAATTCATCATCTCGTGCAAACTCTTCGCTTTTCTCCAACGTCTGTCACCGAAATTCAGCACAATGGTTGTCACCGGCGTAATCTCCTTCCCGTTTTTCAGCATTCGACGATAACTTCCGTAATCATAGCCCATCACACGGACAGGCATGGTTTCATCTGCCTGTGTTTGATTCTCGATACCAAGCGACAATACGCCAAGACGCCCTTCTCCATATTTTTTCAACACATCACGAAGCTGCTCCGACGCATTCCCTATTTCTGTTTTGTAAATCGATGTTATTTCTCCTCCGCAGAGCCTTTCTGCCTGCAAATAAGGCTCGCCGAACACAAGTGTGTTGTAGATGTCCGCAAAAACGTCATTGTAGTCTTCGAGCAGTTTTTCATTTAGATCTTTTTCTGCCAAATAGATTCCTCCTTCTATTCAATTGTTAATTTAGGAAATAAAGCAAAGAATTTTAGAATTTTTAGAAATTTTGAAATGATTTTATTTGCTTTTACAGAATTCTATCATCGGCATAGAAAAAGTGCAAGCATATTTTCCTGCTTGCACTCCTACTTACAACCCCATCTTCCCCAATATCCCATCCACGGTCACACCCGGATGTGTCAGATAAAGGCGGCAAATCTGCTCGGACAATTCCAAGCTGATCTTATGTTTTTTGGCAATCTGCTCTGCACTTTTATTACGCTTAATATCTTTCACTACTTTTGTAACCAGCACTTTCATCTCACCCGGCAAAATCTCACGACACTCCGATTTTTTCATTGATGTCAGTTCAATTTTCTCAGTCGCAAGAAACTCCACCGGAAACTTCTTTCCCGGATCAGTCGCAGGATCGATCTCGACTTCAACAAATTCATCCGTCAGAACCGCCATTGTTATCGGCAATCGGAAACGCACCGGTCCGCAACTTCCCGGATTAAGAAAAATCGTTCTTCCCAACTGGCTCTTTTCATATTTGTGCGAATGCCCGAACACAACCAAATCATAGTCCCTATTGCTCTCCAGCACTTTTTTCGGAATATCTTTCCGATCATGCACTATGAAAATATGCAGATTCCGCGTATCAAAGCACAACCCTTCTATTTCAGAAAGATAGATATCCACCACCTTCGGAATCCCTCTTTCCTTCGCCCACTTCCCGTCATTATTTCCGCGCACGGCAATCAAAGGAATCCCCATCGCTTTTAACGAGTCATAAACCACCGGCGTACAAATATCCCCCGCATGTAGAATCATGTCACATTCTTTCAACTTTTCTATCACTTCTTCGCGAAGCATATTGTGAGTATCTGAGATAACTGCTATTTTCATACGATTATTCCCCCTAAAAAAATCTGCCCGGTCTCCCGGGCAGATCGTATACTAGTTTCTGTAAAAAATCGCAAGATTGATGGTTTGTCCTGTTGATTTCTTTTGGAAAGTAATCTGAACAGATCCCCAAAGTGAACGCAACTTGAATTTACGACCGCTCTTTAACTCAACTCTCTTTGTAATATCACTTTTCGTATTGTAACTATAACTCATACCAAGAATCTTATAGCCTTTCGTCGGCTTTACGACGCATTTTACATTTTTAGTTTTTTTCGGCACTGAAACAATACAATTATTAGATTTTTTAAACTTATTCTTATACTCTACATTTCCGATTTTAATAGTTTTTGCCGGATTTTTATATTTATAAACTTTCAGTTTAACTTTGTGATCCTTTGTCTCATCACCGCTTTTTACTGTCACGTTAAGCGTTGTAGTTCCGATTTTTTTCGGATACACCATAATTGCTTTTGGATATACCGCATCAATCTCGACCTTCGCAAGCCTTTTATCCTGCGTCACTTTAACAATTTCCGCTTCTCCTGAAACCATCGTGTACCGATATCCGTGATTCGGAATTTTCGTTGTAATAAGTTTTTCATAACAGAACGTGTAATCCGCAGCCTTTGCCTCTGTCTGTACCACGCCTGCAAAAAGCAAAACCGTCATACACATAATCACTATTTTTCTTATCATTTTCATATTTTTATCCTCTATTATTTTACTTCACTACTTTTTTCAACTGACAGATTTTATCCTTACAGTTTGCACACTGAAGATTCCGGTTGGAACCATAGAAAAATCGCTCCGGATGACGTGCATAAATCACTTCCCACTTAATCAAAACAATACACGCCGTAAAAAAGAGACTCCAACTGTAAAAATTACGTATAAAGAGCATCGGGGTAAACATCATAAAATGTCCCCAGTCGTAAATCCGGCAGTTGACACAGCACCTGTTTTTCATAATAAAACTTTGAAACGGACAGAAAAACAAAATGCAAATATAATCACTCAGAAAATAGAACACCGTCAGCATTAAAAGGTCCGCCTCATCCATAACTCCATACAAATATAGAACCCCGAAAACAGCATTAAAGACAAGCCAAATCAACATCACGATCCAGCCTCTTGCATTTTGGTCTTTCACAAACTCCAAAAGCTCCTGCGGCGAATAATCCGTCACTTCATCGTACTTCTTTTTCTCGGCCTTTCGGAATGCCATGGAAAGTGTTTCTGTCGGAAAAATGTGTCGTATCATCATCACCATAAACACAAACCAAAGCACATGAATCGGCGTAATTCCCATCATAACCGGCTGTGTCATCAAATCAAACATCAACGGCTTGTTCGTCAGATACAATGCAAATACTCCGACAAAAATCGTAAGCCGGATGGCGAATTTTATCAAATATGCACGAAGTGTTTTTGTCTTTTTAATACATGCCATGTGCTTTCTTCCTTTGAAAAGCCACCTGCATAGTCGCCTAAACAGGTGGCTTACCGTTATTTCTTAATCTTAATCTTCTTTACTGAAGAAGTTATTGTAAAATCTGCTTTCAGCGAATTGGTCCCCTCGACAACAATCTTATAGTAATATGTTTTACCCTTTTTCACTTTCTTATCAGTGTACGTTGCCTTCTTTGTCGTACCAATCAACTTATAACCACTCTTCTTTTTGTTGGAACGATATATATAGTATTTCTTTCCACCGGAAAATTTTGTCCATTTCAGAACAGCCTGTCCCTTTTTCTTGTTGGTAATCTTGTTAATCTTAAGCGTACCTTTGTATACAACACGAGCCGGCTTTCCGGAACCGTTTGCAGAAGAGGTGTAAGTGTAGGTAGAGCATATATTCGTCCCTTTCTCACCAAACGCCACAACATAGTAGTAATAATTTACACCCACATCAAGTTGTGCATAGTCGTAAGCTGTCGTTCCGACGATGGAACCATTCACGCCATAATACTGGTCATATGTGATTTCATCATAGTTTTCATCATCATTGCTTTCCTTTGCAATATAATCTGTGGTAGCATCGTTAACATGGTAACGTTTCGTATCTTTATCGTAATCATCTAATTTTGTTCCGCGATACACTTTGTAATATTTTGCACCGCTTACCGGCTTCCATGTAACCTTAACTGCATTGACAGATTCTCCCGAACTGTTTTTCACCACAACATTTTTTGCTTTAATATTGGTAGGAACAGCCAGTCCGGTATAAATATAGCTTGATGAAGTCCAGCTTGAATAGCATCCTGATTTGTTGTACGCACGAACAGATGCAGTCACTTTTCCCCCGACCGGCAATGTCACAGAAAAATAGGATTTCGTTGTTTTTACTGTTTTCCAATCGCTGACAGCTACGCCGTTACTATCATAAACAAGGTATCTTACTTCATAACCGGATGCATATTTGTTTTTATTCCAAGAATATTTTGCTGTTGTGCCTTTTAAACTTCTTGTTACATCCGGTGAAGAAAGCATCATGGTAATACTGTCTGTTGCACTCACATAGTTAATTGTTTTTCCGACTTTATAATATGCAACAACACAATACTCATAACTCTTACCTGATACCACATTTTTGTCTACATAAGAGGTTGCGGACGCTTTATGAAACGTCTTAATTAGTTCATAGGTATCGTCCATTGCCCATGAAGAAGTTACTTTTCCTGCCGAATTTGTTTTTGTATACTCCTTCGGATTTCCATTGTCATATGAGGTACGATAAATCTCGTACTTATACGCACCTGCAACCTTTGTCCACTTGAGCGACAGTTTTTTCTTTGTTTTGTGCTTCACAACCAAATCAATGGATTTCACATCGGCTGTTTCTCCCGTCACAAATTTGTACGCACTGTAAACTTTTTTCTTTGTATTTTTGTTGTAATTATATGCACGGACTTTGTATTGGTATTTTTTTCCTGCTTTCACATCGGAATCCGTATAAAAACTATCCGTAGTTGTCGCAATCTTTTTGTATTTTTTCCCGCTTTTACGATAAATCTCATATCCCGTATGACCGCTTTCATACTCCATATGCAGTGTAATCGCTTTTTTACCTGCCTGCGCAAATACTGACGGCTTCGGTAATTTTTTCTTAGCGCTCACAATCTTACTGGCAGCACTTAGATCTCGATATTTTGTATATGAGATTCCATCGAGTGTAAAGATAGGCGTTCTCACTTCATTTTGATTGGCCGTACTATATGTATGTGCCACAAAATAATAAGTTTTTCCATATTCCAAATTAAAATTGGCAGAAACCGAACCTCTATCTCCGTTGGTAGTTAAAGAATGTACTTTATTGTCAATCGTCTTTTTCAGCACCGGATCCATATTGTTAGAATAACTATAGGTTCCATTGCTTCCCTCTTTGGTTCCTTTCGCATTTAAAATACTATAATAATAATGCTTCGGGAATGTCGGTGACTCATAGGCATAAATAATCATGTTCATGCTTGATTTCGTCGGTGTCCATGTCAAGTTAAAACTCTCACCATTTGCACTGTATTCCACCTTAAAATCTTTAATCTGCTCCACTTCACCACTCGCTTCCGCCCCAAAAACACCTGCGTCACAAGTCGCAATGGCACAATATTTCTCACTCGGCTTATACCCGTCGACATTCGTGTTTGCCTTCACACGAGCATAATAGTAGCGGTACGTCGATTGATAAGTAAGACTATAATAGGCAGAACTGGACCAGCTACTCGATGTTTTTCCAAGGCTTGCATTCGGATTGGCCTCGTCAAATGCATCATAGGCCGATCCTTTCTGATTCCAAAACTGATTCCACGTATCGGATGTCAATCCGGTCAATTTTACATCACTGTACATAATCTGCACATTGTAGTAACTAACTTCCGCTACCGGATTCCATTTAAACCGGACATATTCCTTACCGTTTGGATCCTTATATGTCGTGCCTGTCAATCCCGTAACAAGAGGAACTTCCTTCAGCACAGGTACCTTATATACATAATAATCCGACCACTCACCAACACCAATTACCTCTCTCTTGGACGGTGTCACATCTTCATTCAACGTATAGTATAATCCTCTGACACGGTATTTTACTGTATCACCTACAGCCAAATTCAAATCTGTGTAGTAATAAGCATTATTTCTGATCTGGTATTTTCCATCTGCAGACTCATATGTTCCGCCAATGATTTTACCGTTTTCCTCTACCTCATAACCAATTAGAATCAGTTTTCCGTCAGAAGTTGCGAGTTTGTTTTCCGTTGTAAGAGAACTCCATGTCAGTTGCACACCGCTGCTCTCGGTATATTTACCTTCCAAGCCGATCACTTTTGACGGAGTACCGTTATAAGCCCTCTCCGGCTCTATATCTTCCGCCGAATTGGTTGATACCGTGTTTTCTCTCTCTACCGAATTTTCCGACACTGTCTCCGCTGAAACAAATCCTGTCTGTCCCATCACAAGTGTAAGCGTAAGTAACAGAGACAATACACGTTTACTGTTCCAAAATCCTTTTTTCATACTTGCAACCCCTTTCTTACTGCTATACAATCTTATAGCAGTCACCCATAAGCTTCATGTCACACTCGCCGACACATTTAATCTTGTCTTTCGCAAACAAATGCTGATAACGGAATTTCTTGTACGGCTCACCTTCCCAAATTTCTTTCAGACTCTGGGTATTTGTATCACCGAATACGATTTCATTATTGAAATCTTCCATACACATTGTTGCCTCACCGTTTGACTTAATAGTCATCGTCATCCAAGGATGTTTACAAATCTCTGACCAATGGATAGAGTTTGTACCATGGAAATCTTTACGGTACCACTGGCAGTCCTCACTCTTAAGATAAATATAAACATCAAGATCCTTGAATGCGTCAAGAAGCTTGTCGAAATCTTCTTTCTGGTGTGTACGGTTCAAATCAAGCATCGTGATTACAACGGTTGTATTAAGACCTTTTTCCTCTTTATACTTAAGAACCTGTTTAATCTTCTCGTAACTCTCTGTAAAGTTGGAAGCCTGTCCACGCACCTGTTTGTGCAATTCATCATCCACGCTCTCGATAGAATATTTAATATAATCCAAACCATTGTCGAGCATCTCGTAAGTTCTCTCAAGGTTAATGTTCGCCGGATTACAGCTGAAGTAAGAATAGAAACCTTTTTCATGAAGAATCTTTACATACTCTCCCATATGCACATCAAGAAGCGGATCGCCGTAGCCATGAAGCTGGATTACCTTCGGAATGATGTAAAGGAAGAAGTGATTTTCACTCATCTCGTCCTCATAAATACCGTAAGTCTTTTCACAGAACGCTTTCCACTGCGCCCACTCCTGCTCTGTATGCGGGCGAATCTGATCTACTACATTCAAGAAAGTCTCGCGGTCGATGTCCTCATTGCAACGTGTCATCATCGTTGTTCTCGGACACATCTTGCATCGCATATTACAACGGTTTGTCGTCTCAATGTTGTAAACAACCGGTTCACTGCTGCGAATCGCCTCTAATTTAGCAAACATCTCGTCTGCCGTATACTCTGTATTCTCATCGAGACTTGCGATGAGTTCATGAAATCTTTCATAAAAACCAATATCTAACATATCTGTTCTCCTTTTTTTGTAAAATATACCTTTCAACATTATAGCATATCTTTTTGGAAAGGAAATATCCATATTTTCTTTTTTATGGTATAATTAACATACTTTATGAACTTATGAGAAGGAGATTTGCTTATGAAGAAAAAATTATTCACACTGCTCCTTACGGGATGCATGATGCTGGCAATGTCCACAGCTACATTTGCAGGTTCTTCCGCTCCTGTCACTACGGAAACGGATACGGAAGATGTCGACAATAACGGAACAGCCGAAACCGCAGATACCATTGCAGTCAACAAAAGTGTAACCGGTGTCATCTGGAATCCTTATACAGATTCCGGAGCTTACACACAAGTAGAAGATCAGGATTGGTATGTCGCAACTATCACCGAAAGAGGCTATGCACAGGTAAACTTCAGTTACGAAATCGGAACCGGCGAAGTTCACAGTGGTTGGTCTGTAAATCTTTATATAAATGATACTTCCACACTTTATTATAAGTTTGGCACCGGAAACGGGCGAATCGAAGCACCTTCCTCTTCCTGCATCATACCTGGACACGTCGGCTCCAAGATTTACATCCAAGTTAGTCCGGGGCATCCAAACAAGTACGCTTCCAGCACCCCATCCAACGTGCCTTACACCATCACGGTAGACAATGTCATCGCCGGCGAATGGGAACAAGAAGATAACGGAAGCATCGAAACAGCCACCGCAATTACCACCGGCAAAGAGTACAAAGGAAACATCCATACAGACAACAAATACGGAATGTCTACTCTGACCGGCGACGACGATTACTTTAAACTTACTGTTCCGGAGAGTGGTCATTACACAGTTTATGTGAAACCTGTCGATTCAAAAATCACAGATATTAACGGTGGTTGGGGCATACATGCCTACTCGGCAAATAATGATAACAAGATGATGAAGTTTATCGGTGGCGACAACAGTCCTAAGTTTTCCCTGACTACAGACACTTCTCCTGAAATCGGTCTTACGCAGGGCGACACGGTATACTTTAGTGTTTATACAGGCAATAAATATAGTGTTCCTTCCAACATTGATTATACGTTCAAGGTTGTTAAAACAAACAAACACACGCTTAACACCGAGAAAGTAAAAGCGACAAAAACCACAGACGGAAGTCTTGTAAAAACCTGTTCCGTATGCGGTCAGGAAGTTGTAAATGAAACGATTTATCATCCAAAAACCGTAAAACTCTCCTTTAAATCTGTTGCTTACAACGGTAGTGCGCATCGCCCGAAAGTCGTTATTTACGACAGCAACGGCAAAGTAATTTCCGCACAGTACTACACCGTTTCGTACAAAAACAACAAAAAGGTCGGCTTTGGTTCACTCAGCATCAAGCTGAAAAACAAATATTCCGGCACTTATAAAAAGACGTTTAAAATCGTTCCGCAGTCAACCAATGTTGTAAAAGTAAACGGAATGTCAAAAGCCATCAAAGTAACATGGAAAAAGAGAACAACACAGACGACCGGTTATCAGGTGCAGTATTCAACAAGCAAAAAATTTACTGCCAAAACAACTAAATCCATTGTCGTAGAAAATAACAAAAGCAGATATCTGACCATCAAAGATTTGAAAGGCAAGAAAACCTATTACGTCCGCGTGAGAACCTACAAAGTTTCCGGCGGCCAGAAATTCTATTCTGATTGGTCTAAGGTAAAAAAAGTCAAAACCAAGAAATAGCATAAACAAGCAGGAGCCTACGCATATCGTCGCAAGCTCCTGCTTTTATATAATCCATTTCCCCTATGATTAATTCTTCTATTCTTCCGAATGTCCCGGACAATTTCCCGCACATCCGTTACAATTTCCGGAGCACGTTCCGCCCGCCGGACATCCGATGCACTTCACACCGGCCTTTTTGGCTTTCACAATATATGTAATTGATACACCGAGAATCAGTGCCACAATAAATACTACCATCACATTTGTCATAGGTCATGCTCCTTTCTTTTATCAACTATTCTAAGCTATTACTTCGCTAACTTGTACTCTGCATTAAATTGTTTGTTTGTCTTTGCAATCAATGCCACTACAATCAAAGCCATCACGATAACTGCGATAAATCCGCCTACAAATCCTGCTCCGAGAGCACCTGTTGTAATAAGTGTACCAATCTGGTATACAAGGAATGCAATGGTATAACCTGTTCCAAGCTGAAGCGCGATACCACCCCAAAGCCATTTTGCACTCTTCATCTCTGAGTTCATAGCACCGAGCGCTGCGAAACACGGCGGCGAAAAGAGGTTAAACATAAGATATGCAAGTGCTGCCACTTTTGTAAGTCCCATAACTGCTGCCACTTCATTACCAGAACCTACAAGCGCAAGTTCTTCTGTATCAATGAAGTTTGTAAGCGCATAACAAACTGCAAGTGTACCTACTACGTTCTCTTTTGCAATAAAACCTGTTACCGCTGCTGCCGCAAGCTGCCATGCTGCCACTCCTACGATCGGAACTAAGAGCACTGCGATCGGAGATGCGATAGAAGCAAGAATGGATGTATTTTCCATACCTTCTTCTACTACTGCAAGCTCCCAGTTAAATGCCTGCATAATCTGTACTACCGTATTACATACCAGGATAACCGTACCGGCTTTTACGATATATGCTTTACCACGTGAGAGCATGGAAAGTGTCGCTCTCTTTAAGCTCGGAAGCTTGTATTCCGGAAGCTCAATGATAAAGAATGATTTTCTGAATTTATGTCCTGTAATTTTGTTTACTAATAATGCACCGAGAAGGATTAACAAAATACCTACAAAATACATTAATGTACCGATCCAACTTGCATCCGGGAAGAATGCACCGACAAAAAGTGCGATAACCGGAAGTTTTGCTCCACATGGCATGAACGGTGTAAGCATTGCTGTTGCTCTGCGTTCTCTCTCGTTACGGATAGTACGGGCCGCCATAACACCCGGAATCGCACAACCTGTACCGATAACCATAGGAATTACGGATTTACCGGAAAGACCTACTTTTTTGAAAATCGGGTCAAGAACAACTGTCGCACGTGCCATGTATCCGCAATCCTCTAAAAGTGCAATGAGGAAGTACATTACCATAACGAGCGGAAGGAAACCTACTACAGCTCCGACACCGCCGATGATACCGTCAACTAAGAGTGCCTGTAAGAACGGATCGGCGCCTTCAACCTTACCTGCTACCCATCCCTGGAATGTTTCAATCCAGCCAACCAGCCAGTCCGCAATCCATGTACCGAGTGTTGTCTGGGAAATATAGAACACAAGGAACATAACAAGTGCAAAAATCGGAATTCCGACAATCGGATGTGTGAGCACTTTATCAATGCTGTCCTGTTTGTTTGTATCTTTTGTGAGAACTTTACGTTTCTCAACTTCTTTTACAATTCCGTTTACAAATTCAAAACGTTTTCTGTCAGCCGCTTCTACCTCTGCTTTATCCTGAAGATTAATGTCGCCCTGCTCATAAGGCGTTTTCTGGCTTGTTCCTTTTAAAGCAACTGCCTTCTCAATAACTATCTTTAATCCGTTATCCCCTGACGAAGTAGAAACCGTTTCCACAACCGGACATCCGAGTTTTTCAGAAAGCTTTGCTTCATCGATTTCTGTCTCTTTCTTCTCGTTGATATCACTCTTATTAAGAGCTACTACCATCGGAATACCAAGTTCAAGAAGCTGCGTGGTAAAGAACAAGCTACGGCTTAAGTTTGTAGCATCCACAATGTTAATGATGACATCCGGATTTTCATTTTTTACATATCCGCTTGTAATGCTTTCCTCAGATGTAAAAGGCGACATGGAATAAGCACCTGGTAAGTCGACTGCAACTAATTCCTGCGCTCCGTCATAAAAACTTTTTTTAATAGCACTTTCTTTTTTCTCGACCGTTACACCGGCCCAGTTACCAACACGTTCATTTCTTCCTGTGAGCGCATTGTACATTGTTGTTTTTCCACTGTTCGGGTTACCCGTTAATGCAATTCTCATATTTCTCCTCCTTTTAAGCACTAACTTGTGTTAGGCTTAACTAACTCTTGATCATAAAAAATAGTGACCTATAAAATCACTATTATATTCCTATGTAACATCGTACTTAAATAGAAATAGCAGCTGCTAACTCATTGTCAATATTATATCTGCCGTCTTTAATAGAAACAACACATCCGCCTCTGCGACGGGACACAACCGTAATCGGTTCTCCGCTGTAACATCCGAGCGAAAACAAAAATGCATTGAGTTCCTCGTCCTCTGTCACGATACCTTTGATAATGTATTCTTCTCCAATAGCTGCCTGTGTCAAATCCATATCTACTGCCTCAATTCCAATTCACTAGTTTTATATAAAAAACAGCGGTTAGTATTATCTAACCGCTTTGAGTTTATTACAATTGCTATTATTTGTCAACAAAAAATTTGTATTGCCTTTCCCCAAAAGACCTCCTATAATTATTTTGATACTATTATTTTTTGTTTTTAAGGGAATTTTATATAACCAGATGAAGTATACTATTGAAAAAAACAATAACTTGCCTGCGTATCTTCAACTTTACAAACAATTGCGGGAAGACATCGTCCAAATGATTTATTCTTTCGGAAGTAAACTTCCGTCAAAACGATTACTTGCTGACGAAACAGGCGTAAGTATTATTACTGTCGAGCATGCATATGCTCTTCTCTGCGAAGAAGGATATGTAGAATCAAGACAGCGTAGCGGATACTATGTGTGTTTCCGTCCCGGCGACGGATTTGCCTTTGCGGCAAACAATATTTCAAATTCGCCTATTCAACATTCACTGTCCGGAAACTCTGCGATGCATAGCTTTTCTTATCCTCTTCTTGCAAGAACCATGCGCAAGGTACTCAGCGATTACGATGACGCTATTTTAGTAAAATCACCGAATGCAGGATGTGATATACTCCGCGAAGAACTCCGCAAATATTTACTTAGAAGCCGGGGCGTTTTTGCAGACGCTTCACAGATTATCATCGGATCCGGTTCAGAATATTTGTATGGATTAATCACTTCCTTGCTCGGACGCGAGAAAACGTATGCAATTGAATCTCCGTCCTATCATAAAATCCAACAGGTATACAAAGCATGTGATGTTACGATAGAAATGCTGCCGCTGGGCACTGACGGAATCGACAGCATAGCTTTGCAAAACACAAAAGCCGATATTCTTCACATCACACCTTACCGCAGTTTTCCGAGCGGTGTTACTGCCTCTGCCTCCAAGCGCCACGAATATTTACGCTGGGCAGAAAAAAACGGCCGCTATTTGATAGAAGATGATTATGAATCAGAGTTTTCCGTTTCACGCAAAGCGGAGGAAACACTGTTTGCTCACACCAAAAAAGAGAATGTCATCTACATGAATACATTCTCTAATACCATTTCTCCGGCGATGCGTGCAGCATATATGGTACTTCCCGCCGGGCTCGTTCCTGCATTTGAAGAAAAACTTGGGTTTTATTCGTGCACAGTACCGACTTTTGAACAGTATGTTCTTGCGCATCTTTTGGCAAGCGGTGATTTTGAAAGGCATATTAATAGAGTAAGAAGAAAGAAGAGAAAAGAACAGCAGACCAATTAGGTTTGCTGTTCTTCATTTTTATGCCAAAACTTCATTTAATTTATCCTGAATACGCTTTTTTACCATTCTTGCTATCTCAACCGTTTTCATATCTTTGTATTCCTCATACATAATAGGCTCCAAATAATATACCTGTGTTCTTACCGGTCCCAAATATGAAATATCCATCGCCTTGTATGTGTCAATAAGCACAACCGGAACAATTGGGGTACGGGATTTCATGGATGCTTTAAAGCACCCGGATTTAAATTCCCACAAGCTATTCTAAGTCGGAGGCCAAGCGGTCTTAGGAAGACAATGACTAGACCCAACTCCTTGGCTCACAGAACGACATGGCTACA
>JAZQDJ010000076.1:0-39860 GCA_045546735.1 Lachnospiraceae bacterium
CATGGCTACGATCCGACTTAAGAGAAAATACGGAAGAAGTGTCTATCAGTCGCTTGCGATGATTACGCAGTTCGGAATCAATATGGTAGTGCCGATTTTACTTTGTAGTTTTGCCGGCTATTACTTAGACCGGTGGCTGGGCACTTCCTATCTTGTGATTATTTTATTTTTTGTCGGGGCTGCGGCCGGTTTCCGGAATATTTATATTTTTGCAAAGAGAATATTTCAACAGCCGCCGGAGTCAAAGAAAAGGGGCATAAGCCATGAAGAAGAAATTAGCTCAGTTAAGTGAAGTCCTGCCCGGTCTTTGGGTGGGTATTCTATTGTACGGAGTCCTTTGTGAGATTGTAGGACTCATTTTTGTGAAAGAGCGTTTGTTTTACAGTATCGGGCTCGCGGCAGGAATCGTGTGTGCGCTTTTTATGGCGACGCATATGGCTTGGTCATTAAATCGGGCGCTCGATATGGCTGAAGCTGACGCAGTCAAGAAAATGCAGGTGCACAACATTTTGCGCTATGTGATTGTAGTGATTGTGTTCTTTCTTCTGCTTTACACAGGTTTCGGGAATCCGCTTTCGGCGTTTCTCGGGGTTATGGGATTGAAAGTAGCGGCGTATTTGCAGCCGTTTACTCATAAATTTTTCAGGAGGTGAATGTATGGGTCAGGGAATCTTGTTATCCGCGGGTGCAGATATTGACTTTATGGTCCATGGGATTTTTTCTTATGAATTGTTTGGTCAGACTGTATGGATAACAACAACGCATGTATGCGTATTGATTGTGTTTTTATTACTCGGCACGTTTGCTTTGGTAGCTAATCGTACGATGAAACATGCGAGTGACGTACCAAACGGATTCCAGAATGTCGTTGAGCTGATCGTGGAAATGCTTGACGGAATGATCAAGGCTTCCATGGGTTCTCATGCTACGAAGTTTGCGAACTACATCGGAACAATCTTTATCTTTATTCTGGTTAGTAATATATCCGGATTGTTTGGTTTGAGGCCGCCGACAGCGGACTACGGAGTCACGTTAGCACTGGGATTGATAACGTTTACTCTCATTCATTTTAACAAATTTAAATACCAGAAGGTCAGCGGAGTCATCAAAGGCTTATGCGATCCATGGCCGTTCTGGGCACCGATTAATATGATCGGTGATGTGGCTGTACCGATTTCTCTTTCGCTTCGTTTATTTGCGAATGTGCTTTCGGGAACAGTTATGATGGCTTTGATTTACGGCTTGCTTAAATGGATAGCTGTATTTTGGCCGGCAGTACTTCATGTGTACTTTGATTTATTTTCGGGAGCAATCCAGACATACGTATTCTGTATGCTTACAATGACGTATATCTCGGATGCAATCGGAGAGTAGTAAAAAACATTTTAATCATCAAGGAGGAAACAAAGATGGAATTTAACAACGAATTTATTATGGGTTGCTCAGCAATCGGTGCAGGTCTTGCAGTTATCGCAGGTATCGGACCTGGTGTAGGTCAGGGTATTGCAGCAGGACATGCAGCAGCAGCAGTTGGTAGAAATCCGGGTGCAAAATCAGATGTTACATCTACAATGTTACTTGGACAGGCCGTTGCAGAGACAACAGGTCTTTACGGTCTTCTTATCGCAATGTTGTTATTATTCGTTAAACCTTTATCATAAGAGGCCTTCGGTAAGGGAAAATAAAAGAGAAGGAGGCATAAAGCTTGAATACGATGTTAGGTTCGCCTCTCGCACTGGCACAGAGCGGAGCCGAGATGACAAGACTTTTCGATCTCGACTTTCAGTTGGTACATGACGCAGTTTTAATGATTATTGCAATCTTTACACTGTTTTTATTCATGTCCCGTTTCCTTTTCGATCCGGCCAGAAAATTCTTGGAAGGAAGAACTGAGCGTATCAAAAATGATTTAGATACAGCACAGTCGGAAAAGGAAGAAGCCCTTGCGTTGAAGGCAGATTACGAAGAAAAGCTTCGTAGTATTGATAAAGAGGCAGAAGAAATCTTGAGCGATGCACGTAAGAGAGCTTTGGCAAATGAGGCCGGCATTATCGCAAAAGCGAAGGAAGATGCTGCTGCAATCATTGAGAGAGCCAAGGTGGAAGCAGAGCTTGAGAAGAAGAAAGTTGCCGATGAAGTGAAGAAAGAAATGATTCAGGTCGCATCAGCTATGGCAGGAAAAGTAGTGGCTGCAAACATTGATACGACAGTCAGTGACAGCCTGATTGACGAGACATTAAAGGAAATAGGTGAAAGCACATGGCTAGATTAGTATCCACAACTTACGGTGATGCGCTTTTCGAACTTGCAAAAGAACGCAGCAAAATTGACGACCTTGCAAAGGAAGTAAAAACGGTTCAGACAGTTCTTGCGCAGAATCCGGAGTTTTCCAAATTAATGAATCATCCGAAAGTAGGCAAAGACGAAAAACTTCAGGTCGTGAAGGAAGTTTTTGAAGGAAGAGCAGACAAAGAACTTGTCGGTTTCTTACGTCTTGTCGTGGAAAAAGACCGCTATGCAGATATCGAAGCGATTCTTGATTACTTTATTGACAGAGTCAAAGAGGAAAAGGGAATCGGCGTTGCATATGTGACGAGTGCGGTGAAACTTTCGGAGATACAGAAAAAATTAGTTGAGGAAAAGCTGATTGAAACAACAAAGTTCAAAGAGATGGAAATGAACTTTGCCATCGATGAGACTCTCATCGGGGGACTTGTCATCCGTATCGGAGATAAGGTAGTAGACAGCACAATCAAAACAAAATTAAATGAGCTGACAAAGCAGCTTATGAACATTCAGCTGGCATAGTTGCCGGATAAATTTTAGAAAGGAACGTAAAGATCCATGAATTTAAGACCAGAAGAAATAAGTTCAGTGATTAAGGATCAGATCAAGAGATATGCGTCAGAACTGGAAGTATCTGAAGTGGGTACAGTTATCCAGGTGGCAGACGGTATTGCGCGTGTGCACGGTCTTGAGAAGGCTATGCAGGGAGAGCTTCTTGAATTCCCGGGTGAAGTATACGGAATGGTAATGAACCTGGAAGAAGACAACGTTGGTGCAGTTCTTCTCGGAAACCAGAAGAATATCAACGAAGGCGATACAGTAAAAACAACCGGACGTGTGGTTGAGGTACCGGTTGGAGATGCCCTTTTAGGACGTGTTGTAAATGCACTTGGTCAGCCTATCGACGGAAAAGGACCGATTCAGACAGAGAAATATCGTCAGATTGAAAGAGTTGCTTCCGGCGTTATCACAAGAAAGAGTGTAGACACACCTCTCCAGACAGGTATCAAAGCGATTGACTCAATGGTACCGATCGGAAGAGGACAGCGTGAGTTAATCATCGGTGACAGACAGACAGGTAAAACTGCGATTGCTATCGATACTATCATTAACCAGAAGGGACAGAACGTAAAATGTATTTACGTTGCAATCGGTCAGAAAGCTTCTACTGTTGCAAGTATCGTAAAGACATTAGAGGAGTTCGGTGCATTAAGCTATACAACAGTCGTAGCTGCTACAGCCAGTGAGCTTGCACCGCTTCAGTATATTGCACCGTACAGCGGATGTGCGATCGGTGAAGAATGGATGGAGAATGGTGAAGACGTACTCATCATTTACGATGATTTAAGTAAGCATGCAACAGCTTACCGTACACTTTCCCTCCTGCTTCGTCGTCCGCCAGGACGTGAGGCTTATCCGGGAGACGTATTCTACCTTCACTCAAGACTTCTTGAGCGTGCAGCACGTATGAGCGAAGAGTACGGCGGAGGAAGCTTAACAGCACTTCCGATTATCGAGACACAGGCCGGAGACGTATCTGCATACATCCCGACAAACGTTATCTCAATTACAGACGGACAGATTTACCTTGAAACAGAGGCATTCAACTCAGGATTCCGTCCTGCTATCAATGCAGGTCTTTCCGTATCACGAGTTGGAGGTGCAGCACAGATTAAGGCGATGAAGAAATACGCAGCGCCTATCCGTGTGGAGCTTGCCCAGTACCGTGAGCTTGCAGCGTTCTCTCAGTTCGGTTCAGAACTTGATGCCGATACAAAAGAGAAACTTGCACAGGGTGAACGTATCCGTGAGATTTTAAAACAGCCACAGTACAAACCGATGCCTGTACAGTATCAGGTAATCATTATTTATGCGGCTACAAATAAATACTTGCTCGACATCGAGACAGAAGAGATTACAAGATTTGAAAGCGAACTTTTCGAGTTCATCGATACAAAATATCCGGAAGTACCGAAAGCAATCGCAGACGAAAAAGTTCTCTCTGAAGAAAATGAGCAGAAACTGATCACAGCGATCAATGAATTCAAAGCACAGTTTAAATAAGTTGCAGAAAGAATAGGTGACAACGCATGGCTTCAATGAGAAGTATTAAAAGGCGTAAGGAATCTGTACAGAGTACACAGCAGATCACGAAAGCGATGAAGCTTGTATCCACTGTAAAACTGCAGAGAGCAAAAACTCGTGCGGAGCAGTCAAAAGCATATTTCGAATGTATGTATAAGACCGTAAAATCCATGCTTGCAAAGAGTGGAACAATTCAGCATCCGTATTTGAATGCAAGCGAAAGTACCAAGAAGGCAGTTATAGTTATTACTTCAAACAGAGGTCTTGCCGGCGGCTACAACTCAAATGTAATAAAGTTAATTACAAGGGATGAGCAGTTTGCAAACAAAGAAGATGTTATCATTTACCCGATTGGTAAAAAAGGAAAAGACGGTTTAGCAAGAGCAGGATATCAGATTGCGAATGATTATTCGGACATGATAGAAGAACCAATTTATGTAGAAGCAATGCAGATATGTAAAGAAGTTCTTGCAGCATTTGCATCCGGTCAGTTCGGAGAAATCTATCTTGCGTATACTGCATTCAAGAATACCGTAGTTCATGTACCGACACTTATGAAACTTCTTCCGGTATCGGCAGAAGATGGTGCTGAGGAAGAGTCAGATGTTGATGAGAAGACTCTTATGAACTTTGAGCTGGACGAAACGGAAGCAATTGAACTCATTATTCCGAAATATCTGACAAGTCTGATTTTCGGAGCAATGGTGGAGGCAGTAGCCAGCGAAAACGGTGCACGTATGCAGGCGATGGATTCAGCGACAAGCAATGCTGAAGATATGATCAGTTCCTTATCGTTACAATATAATAGAGCCCGTCAGGGTAATATTACACAGGAATTAACCGAAATTATAGCAGGTGCGGAAGCCATCAGCTAGAAAAGGAGTGAAAGTAAACAATGGCAGAACAGGCAATCGGAAAGATTACTCAGATCATTGGTGCGGTCCTTGATATCAAGTTCCCGGAAAACAGTCTTCCGGAAATCTATGATGCGATTGAGATTAAGCGCGAAAATGGAGAAAAACTTGTTGTCGAAGTAGCACAGCATTTGGGTGATGATACAGTTAGATGTATCGCCATGGGCCCGACTGACGGACTGGTAAGAGGAATGGATGCAGTTGCAACCGGAGCTCCTATTACCGTACCTGTTGGTGAAAATACATTGGGAAGAATCTTCAATGTATTGGGTGAGGCAATCGATAATAAAGAAAATCCTACAGAAGTAGGATATGAACCAATCCACAGAGCTGCTCCTGAGTTCTCAGAGCAGTCTACAGAAACAGAATTATTAGAAACCGGTATCAAGGTAGTAGACCTTCTTTGCCCTTACCAGAAGGGTGGTAAGATCGGTCTGTTCGGAGGTGCCGGTGTAGGTAAGACGGTACTTATCCAGGAGCTTATCCGTAACATTGCAACTGAGCACGGCGGATACTCCGTATTTACAGGTGTAGGAGAACGTACCAGAGAGGGAAATGACCTTTACCATGAAATGACAGAGTCAGGCGTTATCGATAAGACAACGATGGTATTCGGTCAGATGAACGAGCCACCTGGAGCCAGAATGAGAGTTGGTCTTACAGGTCTTACAATGGCAGAGTATTTCCGTGATAAAGGTGGTAAAGACGTACTTTTATTCATCGACAATATTTTCCGTTTTACACAGGCAGGTTCCGAGGTATCAGCGCTTCTCGGACGTATGCCTTCCGCAGTAGGTTACCAGCCGACACTTCAGACAGAGATGGGTGCTCTTCAGGAGCGTATTACTTCTACAAAGAACGGTTCCATCACATCTGTACAGGCTGTATACGTTCCGGCGGACGACTTAACTGACCCGGCTCCGGCTACAACATTCGCACACCTCGATGCGACAACCGTACTTTCCCGTGCGATTTCCGAGCTCGGTATTTATCCGGCCGTAGATCCGCTCGAGTCTACATCACGTATCCTTGACCCACGTATTGTTGGTGAGGAGCATTACGAAGTAGCACGCGGTGTGCAGGAAATTCTTCAGAAGTACAAAGAACTTCAGGATATCATCGCCATCCTCGGTATGGACGAGCTTGGTGAAGAAGATAAACTTGTCGTTAACCGTGCAAGAAAGATCCAGAGATTCTTATCTCAGCCGTTCTTCGTAGCTACACAGTTTACGGGATTAGAAGGTAAATATGTTCCGATTTCAGAAACAATCCGCGGATTCAAAGAGATTCTGGAAGGTAAACATGATGACATTCCGGAAAGCTATTTCCTGAATGCAGGAAGCATCGACGAAGTAGTAGCCCGCGTAAAATAAGGGGTGAGCGAAATGGCAGATGAAAGAAATTTTGAATTAGAGATCATTACTCCGGAGCGCGTGTTCTACAAGGGCGAAGCGGTAATGGTTGAGTTTAACACAACAGAAGGCGAAATCGGTGTTCTTAAAAAACACATTCCGATGACTGTTATTGTAAAACCGGGTATTCTTACAATTACCGAGGAAGATGACAGCGTAAAGGAAGCAGCCCTTCATGAAGGTTTCGTTGAGATCCTTCCGGACAAGGTAACAATTATGGCCGAGATTATTGAGTGGCCGGGTGAGATTGACCTTAGCCGTGCAGAAGAGGCAAAAGAGAGAGCACAGAAACGTCTCGAAGAAAAAGAAGACGGTATGGATATGATCCGTGCCGAGGCTGCTCTTAAGAGAGCAATTGCCCGAATTGAGGCAGTGAAATAAGAAGTATTTGAAAATCCCGCAGGTGGTGAGCCTGCGGGATTTTTTTAGAATTGAGTTTGGGTGGGGGAAGGAGAGGCGGTGAATTGCATATTTCTTGTTTTGCTATGTGTCAAATGTTATAATGATATGCAAGTGTAACTTACATAGTATTCGCGAAAAAAAGAAATACGAGGGAGAAAGAATATGTTACGAGAGAAAAGGTATTTGGCATTTTTTGTTGCAATGATTGTTATGATGGAAACGCTTTGTGGAGGTTATATGGTAATTCCGACGAAAGCGGAAACGGTATCGCAGAACACAATAGAAAAACAGGCAGATGTTGTAGTGAACACAAATGATGTTGAAACAACAAGTGCTACTGTACAGCATAGCGGGGAAAGCGGAGATTTGTTTTGGAGCATTGATTCGGATGGTTTGCTTACAATTTCGGGTGAAGGAGATTATAGTGATAGCCGTGAGTGGTTAGAGTATAAAGATAGTATTGTAAGTGCCAAAATATCAGTAACAGGTATTGAAAGCATGAGTAGAATGCTTTATGGATGTGAGAAGCTTGTTAAGGTTGACTTTACAGGAACAGATTGTAGTGAATTACGGGGAATAGGTGGCTTGTTTTATAATTGTACAAGTTTGGAAGAAATTTACTGGGCCGATTTTAGTACAGAAAAAGTTACAGATATGGGGTTAGTTTTTGGCGGATGCAAAAATTTAAAAGAAATTGACGTCACATGTTTTGATACGAGTAGTGCAGAAAATATGGATGGCATGTTTATGTGGTGTATCAGTATGAATTCTATTGATGTAAGCCATTTTAATACAAGCAATGTAAAGGATATGTCTAATATGTTTATGCAGTGTAATAATTTAGAGGTATTAGATGTAAGTGGTTTTGATACAAGTAATGTGGAAAATATGTCTAATATGTTTATGCGCTGTCATAATTTAAAATCTTTGGATGTGAGAAACTTTAAGACAAATAAAGTAACAAACATGAGCCGAATGTTTATGGGATGTAGTAGTCTGTCAGAGTTAGATTTATCTGGTTTTTCTACAATAAATGTAGAAAATATGGGAGAAATGTTTACATATTGTAATCGGTTAAGCGAAATAAAGATTAGTAGTTTTAATACAAGCAAGGTCGCAGACATGAATCGAATGTTTATGGGCTGTACATCACTGAAAATGTTGGATTTACGAAATTTTAAGACAGAATACGTAACAGACATGACATATATGTTTGCTCAGTGCAATAGCATGAATGAAATTGATATCAGCAGTTTTAACACAAAAAATGTTCAAACTTATGAAGGTATGTTTATTGAATGCTCTAATCTAAAAAATTTGGATATGAGTAATTTTCAAGTTAGTGAAGAAGCTGAGGTTACGGGGTTTTTGACCGGAGCAAATAGTCTTATGTGCATTGTTGCACCGAATATTTTAAATAATAAAATTGAATTACCAAATGTAGGCAAATGGATAGATAAAAAAACAAATCAAGAATTGTGTTATATGACATGTGGGGGCGTGTATGTTAATTTTACAGCAACGGTTTCAGAAAACTCAGTTGATGATTTTATTATTAGCGGAATAGCCAATGAAACAGAAGAAGGAGTTCTTTTGACAAATACAAATCGTTATGTTTCGGGCGGATTTTGGTCGGCTGAGCGTGTCGATTTACAGGATACATTTATTTTATCTTTTGATTTTAAAATGTATGGCGGATATGGAAACGGTTCACAAGGTAATGGTGCAGACGGTATAACTGTTTCATTTACACAAAAGAAACCGGGAGTACTCGGAACCGGTGGAAGTATTGCGTTTACGGGGGATGATTCTTTTGGTGTACAATATGATACATGGGATAATGGATATGGCGATCCGGATGATGACCATGTAAGCATAATTAAAAAGAATGAAAGTACGCATGTTGCGTATAAAGAGTTGAAATCCAATCAGTTAGATGATGGAGAGTGGCATAATTCACAAATTATTTACAGTCCATCAAAAATGACTGTGTATTTAGATGGGAAAAAAGTATGTGAATGCAATAAGAAAAAATTATACGATGTCAAGTCTGCGTATATTTGTATTTCTGCTGCTACCGGAAGTTTTGTGAATAATCATGTTATTAAAAATGTTTCCATGAATAATGGAGATACAAAAGTTTCCGGGTATACCAGAGATGCTATGCATAATAAGAAGGAATTGAAGGACATTACGTTTTCAAATGCTTATTTTGTTGTCGAAAACGGTAAAACTATTTTTAATGCTACAGCTACAAATACCGGTAAAACAAAATATTATGCATCGGAATATGAGATTACTTTTTTGGATAAAAATAAAAAAGTTGTGTCTATAGGAGAAGAAACTGTATTTACGGGATATTTTGAAAATATCGATTACCAGTGTCCAATTGATATTTCGCTCGAATTACCGGAAGAATGTTGGAATATTCATGATTATAAAATAACATTAAAACCGCTGGGACTTGGACCGAATTATTTGTCTGAATATCATTATTTTCTCAATTTGGATTTTAGAGAAGGCAGAGTGGACAATATAGATGGGCAAAATCAGCTTGCAATTAAAGTAGATAATGGATATGAAAGTGACAGTCCTGAGCAGGCAGTGGTTTTTAAATTTTTTGATAAAGAGGGAAATTGGTTATTTAATGTGAAAGGGATTTTGCCATCTCTTCCTGCAGGAACATATACAAATACAACCGTATTATTACCGGAAGATATTACAAAGGTATATGATTATGTGGTTGTTAAAGAAGGGATGGAAAATGCCCACTATAATTTTAATAAAAATTTATATAGGGCATCATATTTGCAAAATGATAGTAGTTGGAAGAAGAGTGTTACTTCTATAGGGATTTCAGCTTGCCTTGTGGATGCTGTTAATGATGATTTTTGGACTAAAACTTCGTTAGGGGTTTGGAATTATTTAAAAGAGCAAAAGGATAAATTAGATAGTCCTGCGGGTGCAGTAGATGAAATGTTGTTTGAAGAACGAGATATATATTCAGCGCTGATTTTAGATGCATTTAAAACATCTACTTTAGATGATAAAGGATGGAAACTTACAAGGCAAATAGAAAAAGAGGTAAAAAGTGTTACTTCGTTTATAAAAGAGGATGCAGTTACGGATGAAGCTTTATCGTTTTTAGACAAAGGCGAAGTGAATTGGAATTCTTTAGATACCAACCAAAAAGCAAGTTATATAGAAAGTTTTGAAAAGGCATATGAAAAGTCGCATCCCAAATTCACAAAAACCTCAGATTTTTTGAAATGTATTGATAATTTGGCGAAAATAGGATGTACCTTGGATGAATGTGTTAAATATATTGTTGCCTATATGGAAATTTATCAGATGACAGAGGCTCAAAAAAATGTAATTTATGAGATGTATAGAAATTGTCCAATGAATAACTATGAGCTAAAATATGCACTTAAAGATTGTTATGATATTATTTCTTCTAATAATTTGGCATTTTTTAATAAAGTTACAAGTGGAACGACATTGATTATAGGTAGAGAAGTTGCTAAATATGCGGTTGATTTGTATTGGAAAGAAATTAAGAATTCTATAGTGTTTTCACATCCGTATGTAGCAATGTATGTAGGTGCAATAGAACTTGGATTTCTTATTTCCAATTGTTTGTTTAATGTTGATGAAATATGTGAAAAGTATTATTGTGCTGTTGCGATGAAAGAATTTAGAGAAGTGGCACAAGCTACATATTTGAAAATCGAGAATACTTATGCCAATGAAAAAACAGAAAACAATGCAATAAACTATCTGGCTGCGGCAGATATTATGTATCGCGTTATAGATTGCGATTGTGATTATGCAATTTCTTTTATGGAATCTGTTGATAGTGGTTGGTATGCCCGTTTGCATTCATTTTTTGGTGATCAAAAAGTAGAAGAACAAATAAAGAAGGCGCAATTTATTAAAAAAAGATATGAAGAAGACTATGTTGGTGTACTTAGCAATTGGATTATTGAATTGTCTATTGATTATCCGGAAGAATATGTGAAATATCGTCATTATCTTGAACCGGAAAATAAAGTTTTGTCGAAAGTATATGAAATAGCATGTCCTGTTGATTTATATATATTTGATGCGAATAATAGTCTTGTTGCAACTGTTATAAATGATATTCCTAAAATATATGATGATACGATAGGAATTGGTGTTGAAAACAGTAAAAAATATTTGTACTTTACAGACAAATGTAATGATTATGTAATTAAATATGTTGGCACCGATGAAGGTGAAATGGATATTAAAGTTACAGAATATCAGGATGATTTATCGACAAGAAGTGTCGAGTTAAATAGGGTTGAGTTGACAACTGAGACACAGTATATGTCAGAAGTCACAAATAATGTTTCCGGAAATGATATATATTACCTTGATACATACGGAGATGAAATAATAAAACCAGATTATGACAGTGTCAGCGAAAATACAATTGAGGATACTGTGAATTTAGAAGTTGTGAATGGTATTGCATTATATCATGGAACTGGAATTACAAATGGAGAAGTAGTTAAAAAAGCGAAACTTCAATTATCGGCAGTTGTACAAGAGGATGAGGAATTTGTAGGTTGGAAATTAGAAAGCAGTGATAAGACTGTAAAAGCGTTGATTAAAGATGCTTCATTAGTAGCTACAGATTTATATATCGGTGATTCTGATTGTAAAGTTACAGCGGTTACAAAGAAAAAAGACGCATCTTCTGGAAATACAGACAGTGATGAGAAGGAAGATCAGGAAACGGAAGAAGAGGATAAACCTATAAAGGTAAAGAAAATCAAATTATCCGGAGTTTCTAAAAAGATTGCAGCAGGAAAGAAGATTAAGCTTACAGCGACAGTCCTTCCTTCTAATGCAGCGAACAAGGCCGTTACCTGGAAATCGTCTAATAAAAAATATGCTACTGTTTCGTCGGCCGGAAAAGTAACTGTGAAAAAAGCCGGAATTGGAAAAACTGTTAAGATTACAGCGATTGCTAAAGACGGAAGTGGTGTGAAAGCTACTTATAAAATTAAGATTATGAAGCATAAAGTGAAGAGTATAAAACTGAAAGCTTCAAATAAGACTGTGAAGGCAGGAAAGAAAATCAAAATCAAGGCAACTGTTAAAACGACAGGAAAGAAGGTAAATAAGGTATTGAAATGGACAACCTCCAATAAAAAGTATGCAACGGTTACGAGCAAGGGAGTTGTTAAAACCAAGAAAGCCGGAAAAGGAAAAACAGTTACTATCACAGCAACATCTACAGACGGAACAAACAAAAAGGCAAAAATTAAAATTAAAATCAAATAATTTTTGCAAAAAGTGCGCATTGCAGTAATGCGCACTTTTTGTTGTTTGCGCATATAATAAAGAAAACCATGTAGGAATTGTATTATGGCAGAAAAACGTATTCTTCCTTTTTATATGACATACCCGACGTCGCTTTCGCAGACGGATGAAAATCAAATGATAAGAGACCTTGAGTATTTTCAGCAACTTTATCCTTCGGGGGCAAGGCTGCTTCAGAGGGAAATCCGTAAGGTGATTGATATCATGGACTATGAAGGGAGCCTTATTTACGACGAATATCCGGACCGTTTTGCAATGCAGAAACTGGCAAGAGATATTCTTGCAAAAATCCGTCTGCAACTTGGTGAGGAAATGCAAACTGGCGAGGAACTGGAGCTGATACTCCGCTACGACAATATTGATGATTACATCTATGTGCTTGTTCTGCATGAAGTGTGGCGCAGAAGACACGGTAAGAGACGAGGTTATTTTCTTTTTTAGTGCGCGGTCTTGACTATGACCGCCTGGCAAACTAAAATAACATAAGAAAGAAAACCGAAGGATACAGACATGGAACGAATCAAGCAGCTTTTATCAGAAACACTGGATGAAAACTTAAAACAAATCGTGATAAGCAATCCCCGGAAAAAGAATTCTTCGGATGGGGATTGTCTTTCTGCGTCAAAAATTAAGATACGTCCGATGATGATATCGGGCGAATTGAAGTTTCAGGAGAGCCGCTTTATAGGCGCCCAGGTGTTCCATGCTAATTATAATAAGCCGGAGCTAACCGATATTATTATAGAAGAAATGCAAGATAGCTTCGGGCAACTTGAGTTGGAGACTGGTTGTCTTCGGGCAACTGTATTAATCAGTAAAAAGGGAACGGTAACTATCAAGAAAAAGCAGTTGCAAAATGCTAACCAGACTAACGGTACGGCGCAGCAGTTGCTCTCGCACAACCGGGAGAAACAATATATTCTAAAAGAAGGAATTCCGGTTCCGTTTTTGATTGATCTCGGAGTACAGACGAAAGACGGAAAAATTGTCAAAAGTAAGTACGATAAATTCCGTCAGATTAACAGATTTCTTGAGTTTGTGCAGGATGTGCTTCCTGCACTTCCGAAGGACCGGAAAGTTTCAATACTGGACTTTGGATGTGGGAAATCATACCTGACATTTGCCATGTATTACTATTTGAAAGTGCTCAAGTCGTATGACATTGATGTTATCGGACTGGATTTAAAAAAGGATGTCATCCGCAAGTGTAATGAATTGAAAGATAAGTACGGATATGAGGGACTTCGGTTTTTAGAAGGCGATATCCGCGGATATAATGAAAAAGAAGAAGTGGATATGGTGGTGACACTTCATGCCTGTGACACGGCGACGGATTATGCGATAGCGAAAGCGATTGCGTGGAATGCGAAGGTTATTCTTTCGGTTCCGTGCTGTCAGCATGAATTGAATGCACAAATAGATTGTAAGGAACTTGCGCCGGTGCTGAAATACGGACTTTTGAAAGAACGTATGGCGGCTCTTTTGACGGATGGTATCCGGGCCAATTTAATGGAGATTTACGGGTATGATACGCAAGTGCTTGAATTTATTGATATGTCGCATACACCGAAAAATATTCTGCTGAGAGGCGTACAATCTAAGGGATTTCGCAAAAAGAAAACGTCTCTTGAGGATGTGGAAAACATGATGGAGATGCTCCATACCAAACAGACTTTGGCGGAGCTTTTAAAATAGACGCTGCCCTTTGGCAGGGAGAGAAAAATGGGAAAATCGATTATAAAAGCAGTCTATGCAGCGATTGTGTTTTTTGTGGCACTTTTTTTGATTGACCACATTACAAACAAAGGCAACATGGACATTACAACAGAGATGAGCGCGGCTTCTTTGCCGACAGTGCAGGTGTTGCGTGAAAAAGAACAGATAAATTCACTATATGGATACACACAGGAGATGGATACACGTTTTCAGTGTGAGACGATTACACCGGTAGATTTGGCAGACCGTAAGCTTTGGATGACTGTCCGGACATATGGAGAACGTATTGCAAAGGTTTCTTATGAAGTGCGATCGGCGGATGGTGAGCGTCTGGTAGAAGATACGCAAGTTGAAAATTTTCTTCAGGATGATGATAAAGTTCGATTGGAAATCGAACTAAAGGATTTGCTCGAGCGGGATACAGAGTATGCGTTTGCGTTGGAATTGACAGATTCTTCGGGGAAAAAAGCGTATTATTACACAAGGATAATGCTTTGTGAAAATGCAAACCATGTGGATGAATTGGTGGAGTTTGCCCTTGATTTCCACAGCCGCACATTCGACAAGGAACGTGCACAGGAGATTACGAAATATCTCGAATCTAATGAGGACGGCGACAATACAACGTTCAGTAAAGTTACGATTCATTCGAGTTTTTCACAAATCACATGGGGTTCGCTTGAGGTAACCAAAGAAACAGAACCGGAAGTGTTTGTCCGTCAAATTAATCCGTATGTTTCCAAAATTGAACTCAGATATATGGTTTCGGTACCGGAGACTCCGGATGTCAATTATTATAATGTTACGGAGCATTACTATGTCCGATACGGTACAGAGAGAATGTATCTTCTTGATTATGACAGAGAGATGGATTCTGTGTTTTTGCCGAAAAATTCTGTGTATGTAAATAATAAATTACTTTTCGGTATTTCTGATGATGAAATACCTCTCATGGAAAGTGAGGATGGTAATATCTTTGCATTTGTAAAAGAAAACCGTCTGTTTTCTATGAATCTGACAGATAATAAATTGGCACTTTTATTCGGTTTCTATGATGCAGAACATCAGGATTTACGTGATTTGAATAAAAATAATGACATCCGTATTATCAGCGTGGATGAGACAGGAAATGTGAGATTTCTCGTATATGGCTATATGAACCGCGGAAGCCATGAAGGTGGCGTGGGCGTTACATGTTATTACTATAACAGCATGCTCAACACGATTGAGGAAGAAATATATATTCCGTACAACGGTTCTGCGGGATTGATTGAAAAAAGTGTCGAAGAGTTAGCGTATGTTAACAATGATAATTTCCTTTTCCTGATTTTGGACGGTACGATTTATAAGGTGGATTTAGTGCAGAAATCATACGAGGTGCTTGTAGAAAATCTTTTGTACGGAAGTTATAAAGTGTCGGGAAGCAACCGTATGATTGTCTGGCAGGAAGGAAACGACAGAAATGCAAGCCGTAAGCTTGTGCTGCTTAATTTGAGCAGTGGTAAGGAAACGATGATTGAAGCAGGAAGCGGAAGATTTATCAAACCGCTCGGTTTTATGAATGAAGATCTGATTTACGGGGTTGCATTCAAAGCGGATGTCAGTAAGGATGCGTTCGGAGCGACAATATTCCCAATGTATCAAGTTTGTATTCAGGACGAGAGAGGAAATGTCTTAAAGGAATATAAAAAACCCGGAGTTTATGTAACGGGTGCTGTAATTACAGAAGGACAGATTAACTTAAGCCGCGTGTGTAAAGCGGAAGGCGGAAGTGCATATACGGCGGTTTCTGATGATCAGATTTTGAATGATGTAGCAACCGAGAGTAAAAAGAATGTAATCGAAATTATTCCGACGCAGGATTTTGAAAAGATTGTACAGATTGCGGCAAAGACAAAATTGAACCCGGACAAGATGAAATATCTGACGCCGAAGCAAGTTATGTATGAAGGTGACAGAATATTGCATATTCCGCTTCACGATACCGGAGAAGAGCGCTATTACGTGTATGACGAGCATGGTATCAGGGAAATTGTATTGCACGAAAACGATGCAATCCTTTTGGCGGAAAACTTGTCGGGAAGAGTGTACAATGCTTCCGGTGAGTGTATTTGGGAAAAGAGCAATCGCCTTTTGGTAAATCAAATTATGAAAATATCGGAAGATATTATATCCGAAGAAAGAGGAAGTGTGGCAGTTTGTCTTGATACAATTCTTAAGTATGAAGGCATCAGCAGAAACAGCGCAGTTCTTCTTCGTAACGGCGATACGATGCTTTCTATCTTGCAGGAGAATCTTTCCGGGGCGCAAATTCTTGACCTTTCCGGTTGCAGTTTGAGCAGCGTGCTGTTTTATGTCAGCAGAGATATACCGGTTATGGCGCTTTTGAATGACGGAAATGCCGTGTTAATTGTTGGTTATAACGAACTCAATACAGTTATATTTAATCCGTTGTCCGGGCAGATTAAGAAGATGGGAATGAATGATTCTGTCGACTTTTTCGAAGCAAACGGCAACAGTTTTTTCACATATGTTAAGTAAAATCTCAGATAGGGGAAAAGATGTAAAAAGTCTTTTCCCCTAAAGTTGTCATTGACTAACAGATATTTTCTCTGTTATACTCAGCATCACATATGAAGCTTCATTACAAATCTATCGGCAATCTCTGCCGGATTTTCAAAAAACTATTTTAATACAGGCTTATCGCCGGATATGAAAGGAGATTTTATGAAAAAAAGAATATTGGCACGCGCACTTATGGTGTTGCTGACGTTAACCGTGGTGACAGGTGCATTGGCTTTGGAAACACCGGCAACGCAAAGTGTTTCTGTGAACAGCGTTTTGGGAAGTAAAAAAACCGATGAGACGGTGCGCTGCGGAGTACAGATGCCGGTTTTTACGGAGATTCCCATAGTTTGCGAATCGCAGGAATCCGTGGAAGCAGAAAGTGAGACGTTGACAGCGGAAGCGCAGGAAGAAGTAAAAGAGCAAACGGAATATCCGCTCGCAGGCGGACTGGATTTGTTTACGCTTGACTGGAGAGAGGCGGACGATGAAAAAATAAATCATTATCTCGGAATGACGGATTGGCATGTCATCGGTCAATGGCTTGCATCGCTGGGAGAGGGAGAACTTAAAGAACTTCTTGCCAGGGATACGGTTCTTATCCAGGATACCGTGATAGAAGAACCGGATTCGGAGCCGGTACAAATGCAGTATTACGAGTATGCTATGCAGCAGTATTATGCGATGATGAGAAACCGTGCAGTTTATCCTGCAAAGGCATCCGGCTACTGGAGAACAAGAATTGAGAAGAAAAATGCGTCGGGAACAACGGTTCAATCTGCGGTAATTACATTTAAAATATCGGGAGTAGACACGTCTCTTCCGACGACGGAGAGGCAGAGGGTGACGCTGGCCAAATCAGTAACGGGAAATTGGTGTGATGTTGATTTGGAAGGGGCAGAAGATGTTTTTAATTCCTATCGCGGAAGCGAAAGCAGCGCATATCCGTATGTGCGCGGAATGTTTAATTATTGCAAACCCGCCGGTTACAAAGTCGATGTGTCGTACAGTCTGACGAGTTCATTGTACAAACTTTGCTGGAATAAAAGTGAGACATTCGGCGCTTCTTCGATGGTAGAAGACGGCGGTGTGATTTCGAAAGAGAGATACAATTATCCGGATGCAGTTACTTGCAACGGGGTAAGTTCGGCACCGATTGTAAAGAGTGAATATAACGGCCGGCATTATTTGAGTACATTTGTCAATATGTTTGTAAATGCCGGAATCGGGACAACTTCCGCGGCAACGCAGGGGAATCTGATACAGACTATTTCGCTGACGCCGATTACTTATAATGTAAGTTACAATGGAAACGGCTATACAAGCGGAAATGTATCGGCGCAAAATTGCACGTATGATACGAATTATGTTGCACAACAAAACGGATTTTTGAGAGAATACACCGTGACATATAACGGAAACGGAGGAACACCTGCGCTCGGCAGTCAAAAAGCTTCTTATAGCTTCAAAGGGTGGGGACTGAATCAGAAAAACACAGTTACATACGCGGCGGGAAGTACATATAAAAATTTAACAGGAGCTTCCGGCGCATCTGTAACAATGTATGCACTTTGGAATCCAATGAGTATCAAGCTTCCTTCCGCGAGCAGAACAGGGTATCGCTTTGCAGGATGGAACATCGGAACTGCCGGAGCAACATATACGCCGTCATCGAATGTGACTGCAGTGGCGAAGTGGAATGCGAACACTTACACAATTTGTTTCCGGTCCGCCGGCGGAAGTGAATGCGAGGACATTTCGGCTACTTATGATAAAAATGTGACACTTCCGGTACCTGAGAGAGCAGGCTATATTTTTAACGGATGGAAAGGGGCAGCGGGAACATATTTGGGCAGTGTCAAGAATCTTACGGATGAGCACGGGGCAACTGTCATGCTTGTGGCAGATTGGAGCGCTGCGACAGATACTCCCTATACCATCCGCTGTTATAAACAACCGTCGCCGGATGTGAAAGATAAAGGGAAGTATGTGCTGTTTGAACTGGAAAACGGAGATCCGATGGACGGAGAATATGTGCAGTACGGAACGACAGACGAGACGGTAAGTGTGGAACCTCTGGCTGTTGAGGGGTATGTAACACCGGCTGCACAGAGTGCGCAAATTGCAGGAGACGGAAGTACAATTGTTACTTTTTATTATGACTTAATAAAAAGTAATTCAGTTACAGTTCCTTCTTTTACAACCAGTGACGAGGAACTGGATGAAATAGCCAAAAGAATAGCTGCAGGACTGTCTTTCAGTATGGATTTGGGCGGTGTAGAGTATGAGATTGCCCAAACAGAGGACGGGACGCTCGGTATTAAATTCATATCTACAGATACGGAGAAAATTACGATTCCGGATGTTGTTACCATCGGTGAGAAAGTGTATCGGATTACGGAAATACAGACGGGTGCCTTTAAAGGAAATCAGATGCTTAGAGAAGTAGAACTGAGCGCGAACATAAGCAAAATAAGTGCATCGGCCTTTGAGGGGTGTACATCACTGAAAAAGGTTACTTTGAGGGAAGGGCTGGTAACTGTCGGAAGTAAGGCGTTTGCCGGATGTAAATCTCTTAAATCCGTCAAATTGCCGTCGACGGTACAGAGCGTCGGAAACAGTTCATTTCAAAATTGCAGCGTGCTTTCAAAAGTGACATTGAATGAAGGATTGCTCAAAATCGGAAATCGGGCTTTTTCGGGCTGTGCGGCGCTTTCGAAAGTTTCGATTCCGAAAACTGTATTGGAAATCGGTTCCAATGCATTTGCAAAGTGCAAAAAACTAGGCACAGTCAAATTTGTCTCCGGAAGCAGACTTTTGTCTGTGGGAAGCGGAGTGTTTGCGGAATGCAGTTCTCTGAAAAAGATAAAACTTCCGTCCAAGTTGGCAGCGGTTTCGTCGAAGGCATTTTATAAGTGCGGGAAACTTAAATCAGTAACGATAGGAAAGTCAGTGACAAAAATCGGTTCCAATGCATTTTCGCAATGTAAAAAACTGACACGGCTTACCATTCCGTCAAAAGTACAGATAATAGGTAAAAAAGCATTCTATAAATGTACATCTTTGAAAAAAGTAACCATTAAAACAAAGGCTCTTACTGCCGTTGGTACAAAGGCGTTTAAGAAGTGTAAAAAGGGGATTATTTTCGTTGTTCCGAAGGAGAAAAAGAATGCGTACAGCAAACTGTTTCGAGGGAAATATTAAAATAAATTGACCGAAGAAAGGAGAAGGGCTATAATACCCCTAAAGAAAAGGGGGTGTGGCCGTGGCAGAAGAGATGGGAATGACAAATGAACAGTACAAGGGAGTTTTGTTAGACCAACTCTATAGTTGGGAGGAGGTCTTAGAACTTGCCAACGAGACAAAAGATGAAAAATTAATTAAGAAAATACAAAAACAGATTGATATAATAAATGAAAAATTGAAGTTTTAAAAAGAAAAGGCGGCAAATACAGTGTATTCGCCGCTTTTTTTATACAAAAAGATTAGAACGGTATTTTGACAAAACCGTAAGTAAAATCATTCCGAGGATTCCGCAGGAAATAAGTTCGCCGATTCCGACAGTCAGCATAAAGTAAGGGATACCTCCGGGTAATGCGTAGACGTAAGTCAACACAAAGGGAACAATGACGGTGTTGGCGATAATCGGGGGGAGCGGTGCAAGCCATTTTACGCGGCGAAGCAGCCGTGTTCCGACAGCGCCGAGCAGAGTGGCGAGACTTCCGAAAATTACATCAAAAAGTGCGCAACCGGTTAAAAGATTGCTGATGATGCAACCGATAAAGAGCCCGGGAACTGCGACAGGTGTAAAGTACGGTAAAATGGTGAGTGCCTCCGAAATACGGATTTGAATTGCGCCGCTGGCAAGTCCGAAAGCGTTACTTACGAAAGTCAGCACAACGTAGAGGGCCGCAATCATTGCAGCCTGGGTAAGAAATAACACTTTGTTCTTTTTCATGATATGTCTCCTTTAGTTTTGTTTTACGAGTGGAAGGTCTCGAACACTCGGTTTTAGCCCTATCGACCTTGTTTTTCGGGCATTTGCAACGCGGTAAGTTTAGCATATCTTTGTACAAAAAGCAATAATGTGATAAAATGTTTCCCGGAGATAACAAGATGAGGAGACAAAACTATGGAACTTAAATTAATGAAAGGGTGTCCGCAGGATTGTGAAGGAAGGCTTGAGAAAGAAATCAGGACTTACAAATTGTTGGATGACCTCGGAATAGAGTATGAAAGAACCGACCATGAAGAAGCCATGACGATGGAGGCTTGTGAGGGAATTGATAAAGTACTTGAGGTTGTGATGTGTAAAAATCTGTTTTTGTGTAACAGGCAGAAAACAGATTTTTATTTGCTTGCAATGCCGGGGGATAAGCCTTTTAAAACAAAGGATTTGTCGGCGCAAATCGGCAGTGCCCGACTTTCGTTTGCCTCAGAAGAGTATATGGAGGAGTTTTTGGATATTACACCGGGAAGTGTTTCAGTGTTGGGACTTATGAATGATAAAGAAAACCGGGTGCGTCTTTTGGTGGATGAGGAGATTCTCGGTATGGAATATTTCGGATGCCATCCGTGCATAAACACAAGCAGTATGCGACTTAAAACAGCAGAACTTTTGCAAGTATTTTTGCCTGCGGTACATCATGATTATACGGTTGTAAAGTTGCCGCGTTATGAGGACTGATATGGAAGAATTTTTACAAAAAAGGTTTGTAGATTTGGCAAACCAATCGTATCGGAATAATATATATACGTTTACAGGTTTTTTGAGTATTTCTGAGCAGGATTTGTTTTATCAAGTGCTTTCGGGGATCGGAACGGTCAGTTACGAATTGTTTGGAGGAGTAGAAGGATGTGAGAGACAGATGCTGCGGTTTGGCAGCGTAGAGCAGCTTGGCTATGAAGAGGAATTTCCGATCTGCTGTGTAGAGATAAAGCCGACAGCACCGAAATTTGCGGATAAACTGACACACAGAGATTTTCTCGGAGCGCTGATGAATCTCGGAATTGAACGAAGTACTTTGGGAGACATTTTTATAACAGAAAAGACAGGATATGTCTTTTGTCATGAAAAAGTGGCGGATTATATGCTGGCAAATGTGGACAGAATCCGCCATACAACTGTGAAATGTAAATTGCTTTCACAGGCACCGGAGGCAGTGAAACCGACATTAAAAACAGAAAATCTGATTGTCAGCTCGGAACGTTTGGACGGAATTGTTTCTAAGCTGTTTCACCTTTCGCGCAGTCAGAGCCTTCTTTTGTTCCGGGAAAAGAAAGTGTTTGTGAACGGACGTTGTACGGAGAATAACAGCGGCGTCTGCAAAGAGGGAGATATCGTCTCTGTGCGCGGGTTTGGTAAATTTGTGTATCGGGGCTGTGTGCACGAAACAAAGAAAGGAAACCTAAGTATTACTCTGGAGAGATATGTATGAATATATTAACGTTAGATCATGTTACAAAATCATATACGGGAAGAAAATTGTTTGAGGATGCTTCCTTTTATTTGCAAGAAGGAGAAAAAGTCGGTATTTTGGGAATTAACGGAACCGGAAAATCGACACTTCTGCGTATCATTTCCGGATTGGAAGAACCGGATGAAGGAAAGGTAATCCGCGCAGGAAATGTGACGGTGCAGATGCTTGTGCAGAGCCCTGAGTTTGAGCCGGAAGATACGGTGATGACAGCGGTTATGCACTCGCATGTTACAGGAAGACAGGCGGAAGTGACAGATGTTCCTGCGATGGAGGCAAAGGCAAAAGCTATGCTTATGAAACTCGGGATTACGGAGTTTGACGGCCCGGCTATGCAACTTTCGGGAGGGCAGAAGAAAAAGATTGCGCTTGTTTCCGTTCTTTTGCATCAGTCGGATATTCTTGTTTTGGACGAGCCGACAAACCACCTTGATGCAGAGATGTCGGAATGGTTGGAGACGGAACTGAAAAACTATCGCGGAACGCTTGTGATGGTGACACATGACCGCTATTTTTTGGACAGTGTATCAAACCGCATTGTTGAAATTGACCGCGGTTCAATTTATTCCTATGATACAAATTATTCGGGATTTTTGGAGAGAAAAGCGCAGAGAGAAGAGATGCAGCAGGCATCGGAACGTAAACGTCAGTCGATTTTGCGAACAGAGCTCGAGTGGGTAAAACGCGGTGCAAGGGCCCGTACAACAAAGCAAAAAGCCCGCCTTGAAAGATATGAAGAACTGAAAAACAGACAGGTTCTTGCTGCGGACGGGCAGGTACAGATGAGCAGTGTTTCGAGCCGTATGGGAAAGACGACGGTGGAACTATGCGATATTTGTAAAGCATACGGAGATAAGATTCTTATCAAGGATTTCACATATTTGTTTTTAAGAGATGATCGTATTGGTTTTGTCGGGGAGAACGGTTGCGGAAAGACAACTCTTATGAAAATGATTGCAACGGCAGCAGGCGAGGGGACAGGACTTCGCGGTGAGCAGAGGGTAACTCCTGACAGCGGGTCAATCACAATCGGACAGACAATTAAAGTCGGCTATTATTCACAGGAATTGATTGCGGATAAAGAGGCAGGAATTGCCTATATGGATCCGGAGAAGCGAGTAATTGACTACATTCGAGATACGGCGGAGTATGTGCAGACTGCGGACGGTCCGGTCAGTGCAGTGCGTATGTGTGAACGTTTTTTGTTTGACAGCGAGCAGCAGTACAGTCTGATCGGAAAACTTTCCGGCGGACAAAAAAGAAGACTGAATCTTCTCCGTGTGCTGATGGGAGCGCCGAATGTGCTTATTTTGGACGAGCCGACAAATGATTTGGATATCCGGACATTGACGATTTTAGAAGATTATCTGGATACGTTTGACGGAATTGTGATTACGGTCTCCCATGACCGCTATTTTTTGGACCGGTGCGTACGCCGAATTTTTGCTTTTGAAAAAAATGGTGTGTTAAAGCAATATGAGGGCGGTTATACCGATTATCAGTTGCGGCGTGAGATGGAAAGCGGGGAATTTGCAACAGGAAAAGAATCAGTGAAAAGTGCGGCGGAACATACGGAAAAAACAGGAAAACCGCGTACACACCAGCTGAAGCTTTCTTATAAAGAGCAGAAAGAATATGACACGATAGAGGAAGATATTGCGGCTTTAGAAGAAAAAATAGAACAGACAGAGGCAGATATATTGAAGTTTTCGCGTGACTTTGTCAAGTTGAATGAATTGACAAAAGAAAAAGAAAACCTGCAACAGCAATTGGACGAAAAGATGGAGCGTTGGATGTATCTGGAAGACCTTGTCGCTAAAATAAAAGAGGCAGAACATGCAAGAAGACAGTAAAAAAAGACAGAAAAAATATGAAATAGATATGGTGCACGGACCGCTTGCAAAGAAGATACTTCTCTTTGCTGTTCCGCTCATGCTTTCAAGTATGCTGCAGCTTATGTTTAATGCAGCGGATATTATTGTGGTCGGACATTTTGCCGGAAGTGAATCGCTTGCTGCGGTTGGTTCTACTACGTCGCTTATAAATTTGATTACAAATCTGTTTGTAGGACTTTCTATCGGTGCAAATGTTGTTGTGGCTAATGCATATGGCGCAGGAAGGACGGAAGAAATCAAAGATACGCTTCATACGGCGATGATGCTGGCGCTTATCAGCGGAATCATTGTGCTGGCAATCGGAGTTTTGTTTGCACCGGATTTTTTGCGGATGATGTCATCGCCCGCAGATGTCATCGGATTGGCGTCGGTTTATCTGCGTATTTACTTTTTGGGAATGCCTGCCCTGATGGTATATAACTTCGGCGCATCTATGCTGCGTGCGGCCGGTGATACGAAAAGACCGTTGTATTATCTCTTTTTAGCAGGGATAGTTAATGTTATTTTGAATCTGATTCTTGTGATTTGCTTTAAATTAGGAGTTGTCGGAGTAGCAGTTGCAACAGCAGTCAGCCAATATATTTCGGCGGGACTTGTTTTGCGGTGTATGATAAAAGAAGAAGGATGTCTTCGTTTTGAATTCTCGAGTTTACGCCTGAATGTTTCGAAGATGCTCCGGATTATGAGAATCGGAATTCCGGCGGGACTTCAGGGAATCGTATTTTCTTTATCTAATGTGGTGATTCAGACGACCATCAATTCTTTCGGTTCGGTTGTGATGGCGGGAAGTGCGGCATCTAACAACATGGAAGGATTTATTTATATGGCAATGAATGCGTTTTATCAGACGGCAATTACATTCAGCGGACAAAATTACGGAGCAGGTAAGTTAAAGCGGGTGGATAAAGTGCTCGGACTTTGCCTTTTGTTTGTCACGCTGACCGGCCTTGGTCTTGGTCTGCTCGGTGTTTTCTTTGCGGGACCGCTTTTAGGAATTTACTCGACAGATGTTCTTGTGATAGAAGCGGGAATTGTCCGGATGAAATATGTTTGTACTCTTTATTTCCTTTGCGGAATCATGGATGTCTGTGTCGGTATTTTAAGAGGTATGAACAGGGCAGTGATACCGATGATTGTTTCGATTGTCGGAGCTTGCGGACTTCGTCTTTTGTGGATTGCAACTGTTTTTCGGGAATACCGGACAATCGAATCTTTATATGCAGCATATCCGGTAACGTGGACAATTACGCTGACGGTGCACTTACTTTGTATTTTGATTGTAAGGCGGAAAGAAGGAAGGAAACGATATGCCTAAGGAAGAAAAATCTTACACATATATGCTCCGGTGTGCAGACGGTTCTGTTTATACAGGGATTACAAAAGATGTGAAACGACGCATGAAAGAACATAAAGAAGGCGGAAAAGAGTGTGCAAAATATACGCGCACACACGGATTTGGAAAACTTGAGGCGGTGTTTGAATCCGGTTCGTGGTCGGAGGCAGCAAAACTTGAGTATGCCATCAAGCGTCTTCCGAAGGAGAAAAAAGAGCAGCTGATTGCATCGCCTCAACTGGTTTCCGTGATGTTCCGGGACAAACTATCCGATTGCAGTTTTATACCTGTAGTAGTAAAATAGAGAGAAGAAAACTTTTTGGTGAGTAAGGGGTAACTTATGAAAAAGAAGAAAAGTATCAGAAGTACACTTATCGGATTATCTGTAATGCCGGCTGTTTTTATCGGCGTTGCACTTATGATTATATCGGTACATTCCCTTTGGAAAGGGATGACAGAAGAAGTCAGCAATTCATTGGCGATTGCGGCCAATTCTTTGTATAATACATATTCTCTTGTGGCTCCGGGCGATTATGAAATTAAGGACGGAGTGCTTGTAAAAGGTAAATTAGTGATTGAAGGCGATTATGCCATTGTTGATGCGCTCAAGGAATCCTATGGAATGGAGATTACTCTGTTTTACGGGGATAAACGTATACTGACTACCATTACGGATGAGAGCGGGAAGCGCCTGACAGGAACTACGGCAGATTCACAGACGGTGAAGTGGGTGCTTGAGACAGGACGCAAGTATTTCTCTGAAAATGTGGAAATCGGCGGAGAGCAGTATTTCGGATATTATATTCCTATGTTAAATAAGGATAAAAGTGTTGTCGGCATGGCTTTTGCCGGGAAAAAGCGAGCGGAAGTTCTTTTGTCGATTTGGGAGAGTATTATGAGTTCTGTGCTCATCTGCGTTTTGGTTTTAGTTGCAACGCTTTGTGTTTGCGTAGCGTCCAGTCAGAAGATTATAGCAGCTCTTAAGAGCATTATGGATTATCTCGGATTTTTGGCGCAAAGTGATTTTTCGCAGAAAATGCCGAAGCACGTACAAGCGCGTAGTGATGAAATCGGCGATATGGGAAAATATGCGGAGAAAGTGAGCCGTTCGCTTGAAGAGATGATTACGACCGATCCCCTTACAAAGATTTACAACCGCCGTGCCTGTAAAAAATATTTGGAAAAGAGAATGGAGAAGTGTGAAAAGAGGCAGGATAATCTTGTTACAATTGCGCTCGGTGACATTGACCATTTTAAGAAGATTAACGATACATACGGCCATGATTGCGGAGACCTTGTTCTTGTGACAGTGTCCGAGATTTTTAAAAAACATATGAAAGATGATGGCTGCGTGGCAAGATGGGGCGGTGAAGAGTTCCTGCTTGTATTTAATAAAGAAATAAAAGAGGCGCAGGAAATGCTCTGCGCCATGACGAAAGAGATTAAAGAACACGAATTTGTCTATAAAGACCAAAAATTCCATATTACTTTTACGTTCGGTGTGAACGGGGATATCCTCGGTCATTCGTTTGATGAAATTGTCAACAGTGCAGACGAATGTCTGTACAGCGGAAAGACCGGCGGACGTGACCGCATAGTTTTTACGGACGGGAAGGTAATTGAGCTATAATAATTGCAAGAAACATGACGATACATCCGGCGATTTCACGCCCTGACAATGTTTGACCGAGAATCACCCATCCGGCGAGTACGCTGACAACGGATTCGAGCGACAAAATCAGGGATGCAATGGTCGGATTCATGTTTTTTTGGCCTACAATCTGAAGCGTGTAAGCGACGCCGCAGGATAAAACACCCGCGTAAAGAATCGGAACTGTAGCGGCAAGAATCTGACTCATTTGCGGTTTTTCCATAAAAATAATAAACGGAAAAGAAATGATTCCGCAGGTTAAAAACTGAACACATGACAGGAAGACGCCGTCCGCTTTCGCCGAAAAGTAATCGATAACGAGAATATGTGCAGTAAAAGCGAAAGAGCAAAGGAGTACATAAAAATCTCCTTTCCCGATAGAAAGCTTTTCTGTGATGCATAAAAGAAACAGTCCGATCAGTCCGAGAATAACACTTAAAATGACAGGGAGGGCTATTTTTTTGCGCAGAAAAACAGCGCTTGCAATCGGAACAAATACAATATAAAGTGCGGTGATAAAGCCGGCTTTGCCGACGGAGGTCTGTTCAATTCCGAACTGCTGGAGTGTGCTTCCCAGGCATAGGCAGATTCCGCAGCAAAAACCACCGAGAAGACCGGTTTTTAGTTCTCCTGTTGAAAAAAGGTGCTTTTTGCCTAAAGCCTCACCCTTTGGCAGAGTTTTGCGCTTTTTATCCTGTGATATGTACACGAAAGGCAGCAGGGTGATTCCGCCAATCAGACAGCGGATTCCGTTAAAAGTAAACGGGCGTATAAATTCGGCTGCGCTGCTTTGTGCAACAAAAGCAATCCCCCATATAAATGCTGCAAGAAATAATAAAAATGCGTTTTTTGGTTTCATTTAGTTCATCCTTTTGCTTAAAAAATCAAGCACATTTTTGTGCAATTTGTATTATGTAGAATCTGCTTCTTATTGTCAAGAAAAGGGTAGATTTTTTTTAGTCAATATGCTACAATCAAAATAGTCTATTTACTGAAAGGAACACCTTCGGGTGTAAAGGATTTTGAAGGTTATGGGTAAAGGAAAAAAAGGAAAAGAGAACATGGGGTATTTTACGCTGACAATCAAGATGCTTGCCATCGGTATTGTACCGGTACTTATCTCAACAATTGTTTCTATTATTGTGGCATCAGTGACTGTCGGCGGTGTTGACGGAGTTTCTATCGGAAGTTTGGTTAAGGCAAACTTAATTGCGATGGTTATTCTTGAGGTGATTATCGGAGTCGGTGTATTTTTTATTGCACGAGATATCGTTGGTTCATTGAATCGTATTATTGAGATTCTTGAGTCGGCAGTAGGCGGTAACCTGACACGTCTTTGTACAGCAAAAGATACAGACCGTAAAGATGAGATGGGTGTTGTTGCCCGTCATGCAAACGATGTTATCAGATCTCTCTGTAAAGTAATCGCAAAAGTAGGTACGACAACAGATGTTATCGTGGCAGCTTCTGAGAAACTTGAGAAGATGGCTGACCAGACAAGCAATGCATCTGACGATGTTGCAAGATCTATGGGCGATATGGCTAACGGTGCGACAGCTCAGGCGACAGAGACTCAGACAGTTTCTGAGGCGGTTATGCAGATTGGTGACGGTATTGAACAGACGACAATGGCAGTTCAGAACCTGTTAAATAATGCAGATTCTATGAGAAAAGCCGGAGAAGCAGGTCTTGAAAGCGTTGAAGATCTTGAGAGCATCTCTGCAAAGGTAAAAGCACAGGTTGCTATTATTTACCAGCAGACAAATACAACAAACGAATCCGCACAGGAAATCCACAAAGCGACAGAACTTATCGCATCTATCGCAAACGAGACAAACCTTCTTGCATTAAATGCTTCTATCGAGGCGGCGAGAGCAGGAGAGAGCGGACGTGGATTTGCAGTTGTTGCTGAGCAGATTAAGAACCTTGCAGAACAGTCTAATGAATCAGCTAAGACAATCGAAGCGATTATCAAGAATCTTCTTGAAGAGTCAGAGCAGGCGGTACAGACAATGAATACAGTAGATGCTATTATCGGACTTCAGGCTGATAAGGTAGATACAACAAGACGAGTATTTGCAAAAGTGAATAACGGTCTTCAGGATACAATCAGTGATGTGGAAAGCATCGCTTCCAATACACAGGTACTTGACCAGGCAAAAGACAGAGTTATGCTTTCTGTTGAAAGTCTTTCTGCGATTGCTGAGCAGAATGCAGCAGGTACACAGGAAACAGCAGCATCTGCAGAAGAACTTGCTGCAACAATCAGCGAGATTAAAGATGCATCCGCAAAACTCTTCGATGTATCAGAAGAACTCACAGGCGAGTTAAATATGTACGTAATTTATTAATTCCGACCCTACATAGTATAAGAATAGGCGAACCAATGAAATTTCATTGGTTCGTTTTTTTTAATTAAACTTTTAGTTTCATTATATTGATTTTAATATTTTTACTTTATATAATAGTAAGGTGCTGAAGATATAGCAAAAGTAAGGAGAAAACATGGACAATCAGAATTATCAGGGGCCAAACGGTAACAACGGACAAGGGCCTCACAATGGAAATAATAGTGGAAATAATAATGGAAACAACGGAGGCGGTGAGCCGCCAAGAAGACAGAGTATTATGCTCTTTCTTATCGCTGCGCTGATTACACTTCTCGGAATGAGTTTCTTTATGGGGAATCTCGGAGGATCATCCAGCGATGAGATTACGTATAATGCATTCCTCGATATGGTAAAGGATGGAAAAGTAAAAGAAGTTCTCATTACGCCGGACGAGATTTTGATTACGCCGGTGGAAGAAAAGTCAGACAAACCTGCAAGTATCAATCCGTTTCTTCCGCAGGCTTTTGAGGAGCCGACAAAAACCTATTATACAGGTGTAGTAGAAGATGATACGCTCGCAGCTTATTTAAAGGAGCATGGAGTCGAGTTTAAACAGCAGATTCCGGATGATACAAGTTGGCTGCTTTCTATTTTACTGACTTATATACTTCCTATTGTTCTTGTATGGATTCTTTTAAGCTTCCTCTTCCGTAAGATGAGCGGCGGTGGAGCCATGGGTGTCGGAAAGAGCAATGCGAAGGTTTATGTGCAGAAGGAAACAGGTGTAACGTTCAAAGATGTAGCCGGCCAGGATGAGGCAAAGGAGTCTTTGCAGGAAGTTGTTGATTTTCTTCATAATCCGGGAAAATATACAACGATCGGTGCGAAACTTCCTAAGGGAGCGCTCCTTGTAGGACCTCCGGGAACAGGTAAAACACTTCTTGCCAAGGCGGTGGCAGGTGAAGCAAATGTACCGTTTTTCTCGTTGGCAGGTTCTGATTTTATTGAGCTTTATGTAGGTGTCGGTGCTTCCCGTGTCAGAGATTTATTTAAAGAGGCGACAAAAAATGCGCCTTGTATTATCTTTATCGATGAAATTGATGCAATCGGACGCAGTCGTGATTCGAAATACGGCGGCGGAAACGAGGAACGTGAACAGACATTAAACCAGCTTTTGGCTGAGATGGACGGTTTTGATACTTCAAAAGGTATTTTGATTCTCGGTGCGACCAACAGACCGGAAATTTTGGACAAAGCACTTCTTCGTCCGGGACGTTTTGACCGTCGTGTTATTGTAGATAAGCCGGACTTAAAAGGTCGTGAGGATGTTCTGAAAGTGCATTCAAAAGGTGTCAGCATGGATGAGACGGTTGATCTTCATGAAATCGCTCTTGCAACAAGCGGTGCGGTTGGTTCCGATCTTGCAAATATGATTAACGAAGCAGCGATTAATGCAGTAAAAAAAGGCAGAAAAGCTGTTTGTCAGAAAGATTTATTTGATGCAGTAGAAGTTGTTCTTGTCGGAAAAGAGAAGAAGGATCGTATCATGAGTCAAGAGGAACGCAAGATTGTTTCTTATCATGAGGTAGGTCATGCACTTATCAGCGCATTGCAGAAAAATTCCGAGCCGGTACAGAAGATTACGATTGTTCCGCGTACTATGGGAGCACTCGGATATGTTATGCATGTTCCGGAAGAAGAGAAATATTTGAATTCCCAGGCAGAACTGTATGATATGATTGTCGGACTTCTCGGCGGTCGTGCAGCAGAGGAATTAGTGTTTGATACAGTTACGACAGGGGCGTCGAACGATATTGAAAAGGCAACCAATATCGCCCGTTCCATGGTAACACAGTACGGTATGAGTAAGCGATTCGGCCTTATCGGCCTTGAGTCGATTGAGAGTCAGTATCTTGACAGACGGGCAGTTCTTAATTGTTCCGATGTGACGGCGGCAGCTGTGGATGAGGAAGTGATGGATATCCTCAAAAAATGTTACAAAGAAGCGAAAAAGTTGCTTCGTGATAACCGCAAGCTTATGGATAAGCTCGCAGATCACTTGATTGAAAAAGAGACGATTACCGGTAAAGAATTCATGGAAATTTATCGTAAGGAAAAAGGTATTCCTGAGCCGGAGGAGAAGGCTGAGGATAAAACTGAAGAAGCGACTGCATCTGAAGAGACAGTAGTGGAAGAAGCTGCATCTGATGAAACAGTGGCAGAGAATCTTGAGCCGGAGGAACCAGCATCAGAGAAACCGGAGACAGAATTCGGGGAAGAGGATGCTGTGCAGCCGCCGGAAGCGAATGAAGAAGAGTAATTTTGGTAATTTGGGTATAGGAGAGTAGGAATAACTCTCCATACCCATTTTGTGGCATAAAAGCGATAGTTTTGGGGTGAAATTGGGTAATTATGAGTAGGAATTTATGAAAATACCCAGTAATTTGCAAAAATGTGGGTATAAATGAAAGAAAAGCTTGCTGTAGACCCAAACCGCCGAAAAGAAGCGGAAAAAGCTGACAAACCTCCACTTCGCAAGCAAGAGGACACATTATGTTTGATATCAACGAAGAATTGAAGAAGCTTCCGCACAGACCCGGTGTTTATCTGATGCATGATGCAAAAGATACGATTATTTATGTGGGAAAGGCGATTGACCTAAACCGACGCGTGCATTCGTATTTTAGGGAAAGTACGAAAAAGTCGCCGAAGATTCAAAAGATGGTCAGTTTGATTGAGCGTTTTGAATACATTGTGACGGACTCGGAACTGGAAGCACTTGTTTTGGAAAACAATCTTATCAAAGAAAATCGTCCGAAGTACAATACAATGCTGAAGGATGATAAGACATATCCGTATATCAAAGTGACGCTTGGGGAGGATTACCCGAGAGTCCTTTTTTCGCGTTTAATGAAAAAAGACAAATCGAAGTACTTCGGACCTTTTACAAGTGCCGGAGCTGTGAAAGATACGATTGATTTAATTTGCAAACTTTATAATATCCGTACATGTAATCGCAAGATAGAGATGGCTGACACTACCCAGCGCGCATGTTTGAATTACCATATGCATCAGTGCGCAGCACCTTGCATCGGAAATATCAGCCAAGAGGATTACGCCCAAAACGTAAAGAAAGCTTTGGAGTTTCTTGGGGGTAACTACAATCCGGTATTGAAAGATTTAGAAACAAAGATGCAGGAAGCTTCCGACAATTTAGAGTTTGAAGAGGCAATGCGCTACAGAGACCTGCGTGCCAGTGTGCTTGCAGTAGCTCAGAAACAGAAAATCACAGACAGTGACGGTGAAGATAAAGATGTTGTTGCGCTGGCAAAAGACGAGAAAGATGCGGTTGTACAGGTGTTCTTTGTTCGTGACGGAAAGCTGATTGGAAGAGAACATTTTTATATGACTAATGTGGCAGATCATACGGACGGAGAAGTGCTGGAAAGCTTTTTAAAACAGTTCTATGCAGGTACTCCGTATTTGCCGAAGACAATTATGCTTTCGGATGAGATTGAAGAGGCGGAGCTTTTGCAGGAATGGCTCTCTTCGCGTAAGGGCGCAAAAGTGAAGATTATTGTTCCGAAAATCGGAAGTAAAGAAAAACTTGTAGAACTGGCAGGAAAGAATGCATCGCTTATTCTCGGACAGGACAAAGAGCGTATCCGCAGAGAACAGGAGCGTACGGTCGGTGCGGTAAATCAGATTGCGGAGCTGATCGGATTGACGGATTTGCACAGGATGGAAGCATATGATATTTCCAATATCAGCGGATTTGAAACCGTTGGTTCCATGATTGTGTATGAGGACGGAAAGCCACGCAGAAGCGACTATCGCAAATTTAAAATCAAAACAGTTGCGGGGAGTGACGATTATGCCAGCATGAGAGAAGTGCTGACAAGACGTTTTACGCATGGTCTTTCTGAGAAGGAGGAAAATCTGGAAAGAGGAAAAGATGATGCGTACGGAAGTTTTACAAAATTCCCGGATCTTTTGCTGATGGACGGCGGAAGAGGGCAGGTTAATATTGCGCTTGAGGTGCTGGCACAGCTTGGCATCAATATTCCTGTCTGCGGAATGGTAAAAGATGACAATCACAGGACGAGAGGTCTTTATTATAATAATGTAGAACTTCCGATTGATACACATTCGGAAGGATTCAAGTTAATTACGCGCATTCAGGATGAAGCGCACAGATTTGCAATTGAGTATCACCGTTCACTTCGCCGTAAGACAAATGTTAAGTCTGTTTTGGATGACATTAAAGGTGTCGGTCCGGCGCGGCGCAAAGCACTTATGCGTCATTTTGATTCCATTGCCCATATCAAGGCCGCAAGTGTGGAGGAACTCATGGAAATTCCGGAAATCAACGAAAACTGCGCAAGGGAAATTTACGCTTTTTTTCATAACACAAGTGTGGTACAATGATGGAAATGTACGCAAAAGGAGAGAGTGGTTATGGCAAGTATCAGTTTAAACAAAATCATTGACCGATTTAAACTTGAAAATCTGACACCTGAGATTGAGACAAAAGGGATTAAAATCTCACAGCCGGATATCAACCGTCCGGCGCTTCAGTTGGCCGGTTATTTTGAGCATTATGAGGCAACACGTCTTCAGATTATCGGTTTTGTGGAATATACATATATGAACGGACTGACGGAAGAGAGAAAAGAAGAGATTTTTGAGAAGCTTCTTTCGAATCCGATTCCGGTGATTGTATTCTGCCGTGAATTACAGCCGGATCCGCTCTTTTTAAAGAAAGCGATTGAACACGGTATTCCGCTTCTTATGACAAAGAAGGCAACTTCTGCATTTACGGCGGAGGTTATCCGTTGGCTCAACGTTCAGCTTGCACCATGTATTTCCGTGCACGGTGTACTTGTTGACGTATATGGTGAAGGTGTATTGATTACAGGTGAAAGCGGTATCGGTAAATCTGAGGCGGCACTTGAACTTGTAAAACGTGGACACCGTCTTGTGACAGATGACGTGGTAGAAATTCGTAAAGTCAGTGACGATACACTTGTCGGTTCCGCACCGGATATCACAAAGCACTTTATCGAGCTTCGCGGTATCGGTATCACAGATATTAAAACAATGTTCGGTGTTTCCAGTGTCAAAGAGACGAGTCAGATTGACCTCGTAATCCATTTGGAAGATTGGAGCAAAGAAAAAGAATATGACCGCCTCGGACTGGAGGAGGAATTTGTAGATTATCTCGGAAATAAAGTGACATCGCATACGATTCCGATTCGTCCGGGACGTAATCTTGCTTTGATTTGTGAGACTGCGGCAGTTAACCATCGTCAGAAGAAGATGGGCTACAATGCTGCACAGGAACTTTACAAACGTGTACAGGAATCGCTCACAAAGAGAAGAGAAGAGGAAGAAGAATAAGAGAACTTACAAGGAGACAGGGAAATGAAAAAATATTGTTTTGGAGTGGATGTCGGCGGAACGACAATCAAAATGGGATTATTTGATGTGGAAGGCAATGTGCTTGATAAGTGGGAAATTATAACACGCACAGAAAACGGCGGTGTGAACGTACTCCCTGACATTGCAAAAGCGGTAGAAGATAAAATGGCAGAAAAATCCATCGCAAAAGATGAGGTGGCAGGTGTCGGTGTCGGAGTTCCGGGACCGGTTGATTCCAAAGGAATCGTGCACCGCTGTGTAAACCTCGGTTGGGATGAATTTAACGTAAATGATAAACTCGGCGAACTTGTAGGTATGCCTGTTATGGCAGGAAATGATGCGAACGTAGCAGCCCTTGGTGAAATGTGGAAAGGCGGCGGACAGGGTCACAATGATCTTGTTGTTGTTACACTCGGAACAGGTGTCGGCGGAGGAATTATCATCAATGGTAAAATGCTCACGGGAGCAAACGGTTCCGGCGGAGAAATCGGTCACATTCATGTACAGGACGGAGAACCGGATACATGCGGATGCGGAAACAACGGATGTTTGGAGCAGTATGCTTCAGCAACAGGTGTCGTAAGACTTGCAAAACGTACTTTGGCGAAAGCGCAGCAGGAAACAGTTCTTAATGCAGAGACAGTAACTGCAAAAGATGTTTGGGATGCTGTAAAAGCAGGCGATGCAGTGGCAATCGAAGTGGCAGAGCAGTTTGGAAAATATCTCGGAGAAGGACTTGCAGCAATTGCAGGTGTAGTAAATCCGGAAGTTTTTGTTATCGGCGGCGGAGTTTCAAAGGCAGGAGAGATTCTTCTTTCTTACGTTGAAAAGAATTATAAACCGGTCGTATTCCACGGCAGCAGAGATGTAAAATTCGCACTTGCTACACTCGGAAATGACGCAGGTATTTTCGGCGCGGCAAAACTGGTACTTGGTTAAGCATTTGCGCATAATAATGATAGAAAACAAGATAAGGAAGGACGAAGATGTCCTTCCTTTTGAAACATAAAGCAGGTGGCAATATGAATCAGGCAGTAAAAGAATTTTTAAAAGAGACGGTTGCGGCGGAAGATTTATTGTGGAAGGAACCGATGGAAAACCACACGACATTCCGTGTCGGAGGGAATGCGGAGGTTCTTATTCAGGTAAAAGACGCAGAGCAGCTTCAGAAATTGGTAGCTTATTTCGGAAAAGTTTCGCAGGAATACTTTATATTAGGAAAAGGAAGCAATTTGCTTGTAAGTGACCTCGGGTATGAAGGTGTAGTTCTGGATATGAGCAAGCATTTTACGCAGGTGCGTGTGGAAGGAAATCAGATCATTGCACAAGCGGGGGCATCTCTTCCGCAGGTGGCGGTTTTGGCAGCAAACCACGGGTTGTCGGGGCTTGAATTTGCAGCAGGTATTCCGGGGACAATCGGCGGAGCAGTTGTGATGAATGCAGGTGCTTATGACGGCGAGATGAAACAGATAGTAAAAAGCGTGACGGTATTAAATCAGGACGGCGAAGAGATGGAGCTTGATAATTCGACTATGGAATTCGGATACCGGACCAGTATTATCAAAAACAGGCCGTTTCTTGTAAAAGAGGTTGTGTTTGAACTTTGTCCGGGAGATAAAGAGGCGATTATGGCAAAAGGCGCAGAATTTAATCAGCGCCGGCGCGAGAAGCAGCCTTTGGAATATCCGAGTGCGGGAAGTACATTTAAGAGACCGGAAGGATATTTTGCAGGAAAGCTTATTATGGATGCAGGGCTTCGGGGGTATCGTATCGGAGGAGCACAGGTATCGGAGAAGCATTGCGGATTTGTAATCAATGTGGGAAATGCAACGGCAGCAGATATTTATGATCTGATGGATGAAGTAAGTGAAAAAGTAAAAGAACAGTTTGGGGTAAGATTAGAACCGGAGGTTGTAAGACTCGGAAGGTTCTGATGAAGGAGGTTAAAGCATGCGCTTTGTAGTTGTAACGGGAATGAGTGGCGGCGGAAAACAGACGGCCATGAAGATGCTGGAGGATATCGGTTTTTATTGTGTAGATAATCTCCCGGTTCCGCTTGTACCTACATTTGCGGAGCTTTTAATCCAGCCGGGCAGTGAAATAAGAAAAGTAGCTGTCGGTCTGGATATCCGTTCCGACCAGTTGTTCGGCGATATTATGAAAGCGCTCGGACAATTGGATGAAATGTCCGTGACGTACGATATTCTTTTTATGGATGCCAGTGACAGTGTGCTTCTTAAGAGATATAAAGAGAGCCGCCGTATACATCCGATTGACGGACACGGACCGATTGAGGAAAGTATACGTAAAGAACGTGCGATTTTGAAGGAAATTCATGAAAAGGCAAACTATATATTTGATACCTCTTCTCTTTTGACCAGAGAGTTAAAAGAAGAATTGGACAGAATATTCGTGCGTAATGAGGCATACAATAGTCTCATGGTAAACATCATGTCCTTCGGATTTAAAAACGGTATCCCTCTTGATGCGGACCTTGTGTTTGATGTACGTTTTCTTCCGAATCCGTTCTATATTGATGAACTGAAGATGAAGACCGGAAATGATAAAGAAGTGTATGATTACGTAATGTCGTTTGACGAGGCCGGAGCATTTTTGGAGAAACTTACGGATATGCTTGAATTCCTTGTTCCGAATTACGTGAAGGAAGGAAAGTATCGTCTGGTAATCGGTATCGGTTGTACAGGCGGAAAACATAGAAGCGTCACGCTTGCAAATGCTTTGTATGAAAAGATGAAAAATAAAGGTAATTATGGCCTGACTTTAGTCCATAAAGATATCAACAGAGCGAAATAAAGGAGAAGCCTATGTCTTTTTCGGGAGATATTAAAGATGAACTTCTGTTTGTCATGGGTAACTCGAGGCATTGTCAATTAGCGGAACTTGCTGCTTATTTTCAGTTTTGCAGCCGGATTGAGGTATCGGAAAACGACAAGAATGCGTTAAAGATTCAGACGGAAAACAAAATTGTGGCAAGAAAATGCTTTACATTACTCAAGAAAACATTTAAGATATACGTTGATGTCACTGTGCGTCGCAGCAGCGTGGCAGCAGGATATATGACGTACATGCTCCGTTTGGATGAGCATCCGCTGAAAGATAAAGTTACGGATGCGCTGAAGATGAGAGAGTGGGAAAAGGGTGCGAGTACAAGCGCGCTTTTGTTAAAGAATGCATGCTGTAAGAGGGCATTCCTGCGAGGAGCATATTTGGCAGCAGGCTCTGTCAGTGATCCTTATAAAGGTTATCATATGGAGATTGTATGCCAGAAGTTGCAGCAGGCAGAGCAGATACAGAAATTACTTTTGGATTTCGGGATGGATGCGAAGACTACGCAGCGGAAAAAGCATTATATCGTATATATGAAAGACAGTGAAAATATAGCGGATTTTCTAAATGTCATCGAGGCACATCGTGCGCTCATGGAGTTTGAAAATGCGCGTATATATAAAGAAGTCCGGAATACAGTAAATCGTCAGATGAATTGTGATTCGGCAAATATCAACAAGATTTTAAGCACTGCCAATCGTCAGGTGGAGGATATTATTTTTATCCGCGAAGCTTACGGTCTTGAAAAATTACCGGATACGCTCAGGGAGATGGCTTATGTCCGCCTTGAAAATCCGGATGCTCCGTTAGGAGAACTCGGAAAACTTCTCGATCCGCCGGTCGGCAAATCGGGAGTGAACCACAGATTAAGAAAATTAGGGGAATTTGCTAAAAATCTGAGAGATCAGTAGTAGGAGGAATTGTAATGATCGAAAAGACAATGAAAATTCAGCTGGAGCACGGTCTGGAAGCAAGACCGGTTGCAGTACTTGTCCAGAAGGCAAGCATGCATGACAGTACAATTTACATTCATGCAGAAGGTAAGAAGGTCAATGCGAAAAGTATTATGGGTATGATGAGCTTGGGGCTCAATATGGGTGAAGAAGTGACTGTTGTTGCAGAGGGAGAAGATGAAGCAGCAGCCATTGAGAGCATTGAAAAGTATTTGGGTGGACAGGACAACTAGGCAGATTTTAGCAAACCAACTCGGAAAGGGGCACGGAGGTGCCTCTTTTTTGAATCAAAAAAGGAAGTGTTTGTATGGATGAAAAGAAGATGCTTTTTATTTACAATCCGCATGCGGGAAAATCCGGTATCAGAAGTAACCTGCTTGATATTGTAGATATTTTCACGAAAGCAGGATATGAGGTGACAGCGCAGCCGACGCAGAAAAAAGGGGATGCCACGGAAGCAACGGTGAAAAAGGCCGGAAGATATGATCTTTTGGTATGCAGCGGCGGAGACGGAACTATCGATGAGGTGGTGACCGGAATGATGCAACGCGAAAATCGTATTCCGATCGGCTATGTTCCGGCGGGAACAACGAATGATTTTGCCAGAAGCTTGAAAATACCTCGTACGATGATTAAGGCGGCGCAGTCGATTGTTGACGGAAAACCGTTTGCGTGCGATATCGGGACATTTAACGGTGATACGTTTGTTTATATTGCAGCATTCGGACTCTTTACCGATGTGTCATATTTGACAGACCAGAACATGAAAAATATTTTGGGACATATGGCATATTTGCTGGAAGGAGCAAAGCGTTTGAACAGTTATCCTTCATATCATATGAAGTTTGAGGCAAACGGTACCGTGATAGAAGATGACTTCATGTACGGAATGATTACGAATTCTTTTTCTGTCGGCGGTTTTAAAAACATTACGGGGCAGAATGTAAAACTTGATGACGGTGTATTTGAAGTGACTCTTGTAAAAACACCGAAGAATGTTGCCGAGCTTAATCAGCTCATGACAGCGCTTGTGATGCAGGATATTGATACGGATTGTATGTATTGTTTTAAGACGTCACAGATTTTATTTATGAGTGAAGACGAAGTACCGTGGACGCTCGACGGTGAGTACGGCGGGCATCAGCGAAAAGTTTCCATTCAAAATGAAATGCAGGCACTTGAGATTATAGTTCCGTAAAAAAGTGTTTGCTTTTAAAT